>CALGSR010000049.1 GCA_937902115.1 uncultured Bacillus sp.
AAATGACGGCAAAAGTTGGCGGACTGTGGGATTCTATGCTTGGCGAAGGAAGACACTGGTGGATTACCGCGACGTCTGACTCTCACAGAAACTGGCGAGATGGAGGCGGTGACTTCTGGCCTGGCGAATATTCTAAAACGTATGTAAAAGCTGAGAAAGACTATGCTGATATTATGGAAAGCATTCGTAACGGAAATGTATTTGTAACAACAGGTGACCTTATCTCTGAACTTGAAGTCAAAGTTCAAGAAGGCGGAAAAAGACAGCCTTTCTTTGCAAGAGCGAAGGGGAATTCAGCAACGATTGGTGAAACATTAACCTTAAAAGGAAATAAAGCAAGGGATGTTACAGTAAATATTCGCATCAAGGATCCAAATGCAGCTAATACCCATGGCGATACACCAAAAGTTCAGCGCGTTGACTTAATTGTGGGTGAGGTTACTGGACAAGTTGAGGATCGCTCGACTGCAACAAACCCAACTACAAAGGTCGTTAAACGTTTTACAGAACAAGATTGGAAGCAAGACGGCGAATATATTGAGATTTCTTATACATTAGAAAAAGTCGATAAAGACAGTTATATCCGTTTGCGCGGAACGAACACGGATCAACTAGAACCGGAAACAGACCCGCGCGGTGAAGATCCATGGCAAGACCTTTGGTTCTATTCAAACCCAGTTTTTATCAAGACTGCCAAGTAAGATTGCACACTAGGAATGATGGCGGGGAGAATTAAGGCTCCTCGTCTTTCCTTGTTTTTTGACATATGAGAACAAATGATAATTGGAGTGAATTCTATGAAAAAACTTTTGTTTTTAATATTGCTTATACTATCCATTGCCTCATTACAAACCCCCGCTGTATTCGCCCACACTAATAATAGTGAGGGATACTCCCTGATCGAAGTAAATGGGACTAATCTGGATTATGAACTAAAGCTTGACCTTACAGAGTTGGGACATTCAATGAATAAAGAAATGGATGCCAATCAGTTATACGATACAAAAATTGTTCAAGATTATATTAATTCCCAAATTGAGCTGTATGCAGATGGTGAAAAAATAGATGGAGAAATAGAAAACTCAACGGTCGAAACCATTAATGACAAGCAGTTTGCAGTTATAAATCTGAACTATGAGCTTGACCAGAAACCAGAGACTCTCATTTTAGATTATAATATGTTCCTCGATGACTCCGATCCAAGCCATGCCAATTATGCAACAGTCAAATTAGATGGCAAGCAACAAGAGGGCATCCTCTCTTATGAATCAAGAGAGCTGGAAATGGGAGAAGCCAACTTTGTCCAAAACGCGAAACAGTTTTTACTGCTAGGGCTGGAACATATTTTTACAGGGTACGACCATATTCTTTTTGTCATCAGCTTATTGTTTGGGGCTAAAACTTTCCGAAATATTCTATCCTTAGTCACTGCCTTTACCATCGCCCACAGTATCACATTAGTACTGGCAACCCTGGAGATTGTACAGCTGCCTGGAAGATTTGTAGAATCGGCTATTGCCTTGAGTATTATTTATGTTGCACTCATTAATATTTTCAATCCCGACTCAAAGCATCAGCCATGGCTTGCCTTCGCTTTTGGACTGATTCACGGATTTGGTTTTGCGGGAATTCTTTCTGAAATGCGGCTTGATGGCACTCATTTAGCCACTTCTTTAGTATCGTTCAATATCGGGATTGAAATTGGGCAAATCATCATCGTATCTATGGTATTCCCTATCCTACTGTGGTTAAAGAAATTATCATACAAACCAGCAAAATGGGTGATACCAGGAACATCCGTCGCTATTTTAGCATTTGGACTCGTTTGGTTTATTGATCGAGCTTTTTAATACAAGCCATAACATGCCCGTGACTGTGAAGGGATTCCCCCTTTTACAGTCACGGGCATTTTCTCGATGCAATATCCAAGAGAAACACATCTTTTTCTACTTCGGCCAAACGGCCCTGAACAGATTCACAGCACCCCTTAAATGGTTCGATCTTTCGGCATATAAATCAGTGCTTTAAATAAATCACCGTCAACTTGAATCTCGAATCTCCCTTTTTGCAGCTCAATCAGACTTCTTGCAATGGAGAGACCTAAGCCGCTGCCTTGGCTTGTTCTTGATTCATCCCCACGTTTAAAGCGCTCCATTAATTCATCTGCGGAAATATTCAATTCATAGGCAGAAATATTTTTAAACGTAAGAAGGATTTCATTCCCTAAATCTTCAACGTCAATATAAACCCTTGAGCCATTAAGAGCATATTTGAAAATATTCGATAACAAGTTTTCAATCGCTCTCCACATCAATCTACCATCTGCTAAAATATAAACCTTTTCCATTGACTGGTTGAATTTAAAATCCAGTTCCCTTGCTTCAATTTTTTCACTAACCTCTCCCAGGCCTTGAGTGATTAATGAAGCAATATTTATCGGCTCTAAAGAAACTGGAATATTCCCGCTTGAGGCTTTCGCAGCATCAAATAAATCATCCGTCAGCACTTTAAGCCGCTGCGATTTTTGCTCTAATACCGCGACATATTCCTCGACTTTTGCAGGATCCTGCTCTCTCTTCAGTAAATCCACATACGTAATAATCGATGTGAGAGGCGTTCTGATATCATGGGAAACATTAGTGATTAGCTCTGTTTTTAAGCGCTCACTTTTCAGTTCATTATCAACGGCATTTTTCAAGCCATCTGAGATGCTGTTAATATTAGCAGCAAGCCGTGAAAACTCCCCTTTTCCTTCTATTCCAATATTGTGCTGCAGATCCCCGCCCTTGATTTTTTCTACTCCTTCTTGAATCGCCTTAAATGCTTTCACCCTCTTGAAGGCAAACCAAGCGGCGAATCCAATCGTTACGGGGAACATGAAAAATGTTAAGGCGATTAATACAGGGTAACCGACTACGATTAATACCGTTTTTACGGCAAGACTCCCATTGTCATATACTGCTTTAATGAAGGAAAAGACCGCTTTGAGAAATGAAAATAACAGATGCAAAATACGGTAAATTAAGCTGTGTTTTAATAATGTTCTATTTTTTAGATGTCGAACTAGAGATAGCACAAGAATCAGTCCGACGATTGCAATCGGAATCGTTATCGGGACGAGAACTTTCTCAATATGGTCAGCGCCAAAGCCATCGAGTGATTCAAACCAGAGTGTGATGAGTACAAGGCAGACAACAAGGTTCACATCATTGTACAATTTATCGATTGTATTGAGATGTACTTTTTCATCCTGAAATGATCTTCTCCCAATGACCGCAAGCAGATAGAAAAAGGAGAGGAGCAATCCTGCTGAATACCCCATTAATCGATAGAGGCTGTTTGTAGCAGCTGCTTTGTCATCCTGCCAATCTTTCATTTGTTGCTTGAGAAAACTCTCGGAAAAAGCTAAATAGACGACAGGTTTTTCCGAATCAAGAGAGGCTGCTTGCTCTTTAATCCAATACATATATTCACTATCATTCAATTGTTTTGGGGACAGTTCGCTCTTATAATTCTCAAATATCATGTAAGATGGATACGATGTAAACTGACTTCTTTCCCTCTTACTCGTGTTTGACCATTCATTTACGCCGTCACTGGCATAAAACAAAGGTTCATTGAACCGCTGCAAATCTTGCATGGCGGCATGATACTCTCTTAAGTCATTCTTTATCAGGATATCTCTTGCCTGCGATAACTTAGCAGCATATTCCTCTTTAAATTTCTCATAGTTTTGCGTTTCACTTAATTCGGGATCAAAGCTTCGCGAACGGATTCGGAAATCCTCATATAACCGCTCTTCCTCCATCCTTAATTCATTTTCACTGATTGTCCCGCCATTTAAAATATGCTCTTCATTCTTGTATTCATTGAACAGCCTTGAAAGACTGCCGATGAGCTCCTCGCTTTCCCGTATATAGGAGCGGCTTTGATAGTAATCGTCCTCAAAAGCAAGTCGAATATCTCCGTCATTGAGGATAGCTATATAAAAGAACTCCCTGATTGCACCGGTAAAACATAAAATCACCACGATAAAAACAATCACCTTCATTATGATTGAGTGACTAAAACTATTAATGCTTTTCGACCTTGTATCCAACGCCCCACACCACCTTCAAATATTTCGGTTCCTTCGGATTGATTTCAATTTTTTCTCTAATTTTTCGAATATGAACAGCTACCGTATTTTCCGGGCTAAAGGCTGTTTCATTCCAAACCTTTTCGTAGATTTCCTCTATTGAAAAAACTCTCCCGGCATTTGCCGTCAGAAGCAGCAAAATCTTATACTGCACCGGCGTCAAATGAACCTCCTCACCGTCGATTGTAATGATTTTCTGTTCATCGTCAATTTCGAGACCGCCGCTTCTGTAGACATCGTTCCTTTTTTCCATGCCGCCGAATGTTGTATATCTCCGCAGCTGTGATTTTACTCGGGCGATTAGCTCCAGCGGATTAAACGGCTTTGTGATATAATCGTCCGCCCCAATATTTAAGCCGAATATTTTATCATAATCCTCCGCTTTAGCTGAAAGCATGATTAACGGGATACTTTTATCCTCGCGAATCTTCATCGTGGCTTTGATCCCATCCATCTGCGGCATCATAATGTCCATAATAATCAGATGAATCTCCTGATTATCAACAATCTCTATTGCCTGAAGACCGTTATAAGCCTTGAAAACTTCGTATCCCTCATTTTCCAAATAAATTCCAATCGCATCGACAATTTCCTTATCATCATCACAAACCAATATGTTCATGAAAATCCACTCCCAACCATCATTTCATCACCCTTATTTTTCATCTAAGGCTATGATATCAATCAAATCTTAACAAACTCCGTATGTAAATCTTAAGATTTTCTTAGCATTATTGGCTGTGCAATAAGTTCGCACTAAGTTACTATAGATTTTTGGCCTAGTTCTCAATAAAATAGATTTGAAGCCAAAAACTAGAAAGGATGTGGACTTGTGTTCTATAAGCCTCGTACTGAATCCACCGAATTACTCCTGCTACGCTCGTTAAATACACGAATGAATTTATCTGAAAAAGAAAAGCAGTACTACTACAGTCTCGAAAAGGGTTTTTAAGGGGAGGTAATGTTTGATGCGTTGACAGAAAAGCTGCAATTTGAATGTTTAATCGTTAATGATTTGCTCCTGAAAAAGAATAACACTGCGTTCCAAATTGATTCATTAATTATTCTCTCGGATACCGTTTACTTATTCGAAATTAAAAATTTTGACGGCGACTTTTATTACGAATCCGATCGCTTATTCATGAAAAATAAAACAGAAATTAATAATCCACTGAATCAATTGAATAGATGTGAGTCTCTCTTACGGCAATTGCTTCAAAGTCTAGGGTTTCATTCTTCAATTAATGCTTCGGTTGTTTTTATCAACCCAGAGTTCACCTTATACCAATCACCTCTTAATAAACCATTTATTTTTCCAACACAAATTCAACGCTTTTTACACAACTTAGATAAAAGTCCTTCTAAATTAAATGTAAAACATAAACAGCTTGCCGATAAATTAATTGCACAACATATCACAGATTCACCTTTTTCGCAGCTGCCTTCTTATCAGTTCAACCAGTTGCGAAAAGGCCTGACCTGTGGTAAATGTAAATCATTTTCTGTTTCTGTCAGAGGGGCTCAGTGTATTTGTCCTGATTGTGGTTATACAGAAAAGGCTGCTGCCTCAATCATGCGCTCTGTACAGGAATTTAAGCTCCTTTTCCCCGAACAAAAGGTTACTACAAATGCCATTCTATGATTGGTGTGGTGTGGTACAGTCAAAAAAAAAAATACGCCGTGTGCTTGATGAACATGTAAAGATTGTTGGCGTTCATCAATGGTCCTATTACGAACAATACAGAATTGCGGCCACTCTGTGTAGTGCTAGAGTGCTGGATCTATTGATTTCCGGGAATGAAGGACATTTTAACGCCGTTTCAACTAATTTTGTCCTTCATACCCCCGATGAAGGACATTTTCCCATCGTTTCACCTAATTTTATCCTTCAACCAGCTCCAGCCAGCTAAAAACACTCTAAATACTATAAAAAAGATACTTAAATTAAAAATAGTATTGTAAGAAAGTAATATTTTAGAGATAATTATGACAATAGAGAATGGCCCAAGATGGGTATAGCAGGCAGTGAAATGGAGAATACATTATGGCTAAAAAGACAAGCTCAATAAGAGGTATTATTAGCATTTCCTTCATCCTCCTAATGGTAAGCACCCTTTTAATAATAGGCTATATCATTTTTTCTAGCTGGAAGGCATCTTCGGAGGAGATCATCGTTAAAATGGAAAATGCCTCAGGCAAGGATATCCTTGAGGAGATTGAAGGGTTAATCGATCTCCCAAATAGTATGAATGCCATCAATCACAACATCATTGAAAATGAGATTGTTGATATGAATAATCCCGATGAACGAGACGCCTTCTTTGCAAATGTTATTCAGTCCAGCAATGAAAATATCTACAGCATAAGTTACGGCATGGAGAATGGAGAATATTACGGTGCCCGCAGAAATGGAGAGGGAGATGTTGAGATTTATCGGAGAAGCAATGAAACGAACGGCCACTCCCTTTATTACTCAGTAACCGACGATATGACAGAAGGCCAGTTTGTAGAGGATCATGGCGAGTATGACCCCCGTACCAGAACATGGTACACACTGACAAAGGCAGCTGCCAAACCTATTTATTCCCCCCTCTACAAACATTTTGTCAAAGACGACTTGGTCCTTGCCTCTACCTATCCTATCTATAATAGAGAGGGCATTTTTCAAGGAGTATTAGGGACGCGGATTACACTTTCAAACCTCAACGGTTTTTTAAAGGAAACAGTAGCGGACCGCATGGCAACAGCACTCGTTGTCGAAAGGTCTACAGGTGAATTGATAGCAAATTCAGTTGATATTCCAGCCTTTCAAACACGTCCCGATGGATCTCTTGCCAGAGTGACCATTGAGTCAATCGGAAACCAATCCATCGCAGAGGCATATGAACAATACAAACAAACAGGTGAAAACAAAATTATTACAAAGGCGGAGCAGGGAAATCTCCATATTAAATTAACAGAATATCAATTAGATGGCGTAAACTGGCTAATCATTACCGCTATTCCCGATTACCAGCTGACTGCGGATATTAACCGGAATATTAAAACGGCCATTTTCCTATCGATTATAGCCCTGCTCCTCTCAATGGTGATCTATCAAAAAGTAACGAATATTATTTTAAAACCAATCAATGATTTAATTCAAACGGCCGAAAAATTTTCAAAAGGTGAGCTCCTGCAAAGGGCAAAAATTTATAAAAATGATGAGATCGGGAAGCTATCCCGCGTATTCAATCACATGGCAGAAGAACTATATAAACACATTAATCACCTTGAAGAAAAAGTAAAACAAAGAACCTCGGCCATCGAAAAGGCGAATATCGAATTAAAATATGCAACGGCAGCAGCAGAAAAAGCGAATCAAGCGAAAAGTGAATTTCTTGCCAATATGAGCCATGAAATTCGAACGCCGTTAAATGCGGTGATCGGGCTCAGTGAACTTCTGCAAAATACGATTAAAGATGAAAGACAGCACAATTATATTAAAACGATCCATACTGCCGGAAACAGTCTGCTGCTGATTATCAATGATATTCTTGATCTATCCAAAATTGAAGCAGGTAAAATTGAACTGCATTACAAGCCAATCAAACTTCATGGAATTTTTAAAGAAATTGAAATGTTCTTCATCCCTGCCATTCGTAATAAGGAGATTGAATTTTTCATTGATATCCCGGATGATCTCCCTGAACTCATCCTATTTGATGAAGTGAGAATGCGGCAAATCTTATTGAATTTAGTCGGCAACGCAGTGAAATTTACTGAAAATGGCCATGTAAAGCTATCAATTAAAGCCACGCCGTCTACTACATCTGACATAAGCCTGGTTAATCTTCACCTTTCTGTTGAAGATACAGGCATAGGAATTCCTGAAGGTGAAAGGCAAAGGATATTTGAAGCCTTTACACAAATATCCGGGCAAAGCATCAAAAAATATGGCGGTACAGGCCTTGGACTTTCCATTACAAAAAAATTAGTTGAAATGATGAATGGGAAAATTTCAGTAGAAAGTGAGGCAGGGAAAGGCAGCCTCTTCCATGTTGAATTTACCAATGTCCAGATTGTCGACATTGAACCGCTGCCGGAAGAGACAGATAGCTCCCACTTCTGGAAATATAAGTTCGTCGATACAACGATACTATTTGTGAATGATAGCGAAACGAACCGCTTCTTATTAAAAGAAATGCTTTCTAAAGCGGGCATTCGTGTACTCCTCGCAAAAAACGGATATGAGGCCTTACAGATATGCAAACTCAAAAAGCCGGATTTAATAATTACAGACTTAGCAATGCCAGTCATGGATGGCTTTGAAACTTCCGTTAAACTGAAAGGAAACATGGAAACCTCTAATATCCCTATCATTGCTCTAAGCGCAGCTAATTTAGAGGAATTTCCTGAAGGGCATGAATTTGACGCACTCATTATGAAGCCGGTGAATATTGCCTCGCTACTAAGTGCCATTTCACAATTCATTGCTCAGAAAGAAGATGAAATTATCCCAGACAGCAACGCTGGCCCTAACAGGGAAAAGGCGATAAGGAAAGGCTGCATCACTCCGGAAGGATTAGCTGATATCAAGGTTCAAGTGGAGCCTTTATTAAAAAAATTAGAAACCTCGATCATTATGAGCAATGTAGAAGGCCTGGCACAAATCCTCATCCAATTAGGAGAACAGTACCAATCCGATTGTATTACAACTGAAGGAAAGGAACTAATGGGTTATGCAGGATGCTACGATATCGTAAATATCAAGGCAAAATTAAAACATATCGAGAAAATACTATTAGGCGGGAACCAAAATGAAGAATAACGGAAGTAACCTAGTCTTAATCGTTGATGACAACCCTAATAATATTCAAGTATTGGCTACCATACTGGCAGAGTGCGGTTATGAGCTCGGTATTGCTCAGAATGCATCAGAGGTATATCAATTTCTGAATGGAAACAGCCCGGATCTCATTCTATTAGACGTTGAAATGCCCGACGTGGATGGGTATGAGGTATGTTCCAATATAAAGGCAGACCCAACACATCAGGATATCCCCATTATTTTCCTAACAGTAAAAAGCGAAACAGAAGATATTATAAAGGGATTTGATTTAGGGGCCGTTGATTATATCACAAAGCCCTTTAATAGAAGGGAATTGATTTCCAGGGTAAGAACCCAAATTTCTCTTAAGCAATCGAGAGATGAATTGGCGAGGAAAAACCAGGAACTGGAGAATGTTTTACAGGCACGGAAAAAACTTGAAGCCGAAAAGGACCATTTAACGGCAAGGTTAATCGAACATCAAGATCAGCTTGAAAAAAAGGTTGAAGAGCGGACACAAGAACTTGGAGCAGCCAATAAAAGGATTACCAGCATCATTGAAAGCATTACCGACGGTTTCGCCGCATTAGATAAAGAGTGGAAGTATATTTATGTGAACCATCATCAATTTTTCCCTGATGATTTAACGCCAAGGGATGTAATCGGAAAAAGTGTTTGGGACATTTACCCGGGTGTAGTTGGTACATTTGTGCATGATGAGTTTCATCGAGCAATGGAAGAACGGATCCCTGTCCATTTCGAGTGCCCCTCCTCCTTTGATGATTCATGGTTTGAAGTAACAATTTACCCCTTTGATGATGGGATCTGCTGTTATTTTAAAGACATAGCAGAAAAGAAAAAGTATGAGCAGGAAATGAAACGATTATCGGGGCTTGATTTAATCGGACAAATGGCGGCCGGAATCAGTCATGAAATTCGCAATCCAATGACCACTGTGCGCGGATTTTTACAGTTATTAAGTAAAAAAGATGAGTGTTTACCCTTTCATGATTATTTCACCTTAATGATTGATGAACTGGATCGCGCCAATTCAATTATTACAGAATTCCTTTCAATGGGTAACACGAGAGGAGCTGATTTGTCCGAGTTAGATTTAAATTCCATGATCCATGATATCAGCCCTTTACTTGAGGCAGATGCTTATAACCAGCATAAACAGCTGCAAATCCAATTATCGGAGATTCCGCCTTTACAATTAAACCGGAATGAGATTCGCCAATTACTCCTTAATCTGTATCGAAATGGCTTGGAGGCTATGCCTGAAGGAAGGACTCTGACAATCAAAACTTACATGGAAAAGGACAATGTTGTATTGGCTGTAGTTGATGAAGGAGAAGGAATTAAGCCGGAGGTTCTAGAAAAGCTAGGGACCCCATTCTTCTCAACGAAGGACAACGGAACTGGATTAGGATTAGGTGTATGTTATGCAATTGCAGCACGTCATCGTGCCAAAATCGAAATTGAAACAAGCCCAAAAGGAACAACCTTTTTTGTTAAATTCCAAAATAAATAAGGAAACAATCGACATAAAATATTAAAGGAGATGGCATATTTACAGCCATCTCCTTTCTTTATACATAAAACTCCAATTAACAATCCCTTTTAAATATCTTATTGACAGAAAATGAATTAGTCCATCAGCATCCTGCTCAATTAATCAACATTAGACAAAATGGAGACTTTTTTTAAAAATTTAATGCAATTTCTTATCAATCAATGAAGGAATTTGATTAACGGTTTTTATAATAAAACGCTTGCCCCCATGTTACAATGGAGAAAATTAATGGACAACCAATAAAAGGGAGATGTTGAATTTGGTTAATTATTTAAGCAGAAGTATGAGGAAAGAATACTTTGTGATGCTCTACATCATGACAAGCCTAATGATCCCATTTACTCTTTTCAACCTATTGAATATCCATTTCTGGAATATCAGCTTTAACCCAGTTGACTTTATTCTAAAGCCATTTATGATTATTCCAGTTGTCAGCTTACTCTTAGCGCTGTTCACAGAGCTGACAATCAAAACCTTTGTCTTTGCGAAAAAGCTATCCATCCGAATCCAGAAAAAATATGACGGCAAAATATCCCTCAAAATTGTTGAAAAGAGTTTACCTATCACCATTATCGATCAAAGTTATTTTAACGAAGATTTTCAATCCGAAGGCCACACGATAGTAGATATGCGAATTAAAGATCGTGCCCCATTATCCCTTGCGGAACATATAGAAGTAGTAAAACTATTCAATTATGATCATCAAATCAATATCCCTTACTTACTGGAGAAGGCAAATCTCCTAATCAAAGATACTGCATTAAAAAAGAAACCCGTCATATTTATTGTCGATAGTAAAAGAGAAAGGAATCGGACGATCTCAAAAATTTGGCTCAGATTGATCCTCAATCCCGCTTCAAAAACAGCGAAGAATGATATTGATACGATTTTACAGCTGGTCTATTAATTCCCTTTGATTATGGGCTGATCCCTACGGCATTTATTAATAGGTAAAGGATCCTACCTATTCGATTTGTCGATTAGCTCTTAATGTTAGCAAAAATCTGCTCTGGTTTTGCCTTAAACACAGGATATTCCTTATTTAGCATTGCCATTTCGCCTGAATGGGTAAATCCCAACTTTGGTACGACCTTTTTACCTTCAGGGCTAACGGCAAAACAGCCAACTTCCAGGATATCGATCCCCTTCTCCTGCAGGCGTTTTAATTCGACAGGAATATCCTTGATCAATTTACTTGCGTATTTTTTTCGTTCCACATCACGAATATCAACGATTAAAGTAATGAAATAAAGATACACGGCTTTAGGTTCATCGTAGTTCAAAATATACTTTCCTACCTCATCTTCCTCGAGTTTACCTGCCAACACTGCAGTATAATGGGCTTTACTCAAGGGAAAGAGCCCGTAAATCCCCTTCACCCCAGCAGGTGTTTTTATTATCCGGTAAACCTCTGGGTTCCCCATTATAATTTCTGTAAGATATGCAGGAGGGACATGCCACTCCTTTGGATAAATCGCATCATTCAGTGCAGCTATTCCCTCTGCATCTTCAACCCCCGCCGTTACAACCTCTTCATTAATTTCGTTTGCAAACTGCTTCATTCCCGCTACTCCTATCCTTAGTATTTTTAAAATATGACAAGATTAAAAGTCATTGTTAATTTAGATAACCTGTTGATTACAGTGGAGGGCACGAAGACTCCTGCTAAAGTCACAGCGAGACAGGCGAGACCCCGCAGGCACGAAGTGCGAGGAGGCTCGGCGGTCGCCCTAAGGTGCGCGAAGTGCCCGGAACGGAAATCAACACCCCTGATTAATAGAACCTTAAAAATAAGAACTTTTTAACAAATAATATTTCAAGAAATGGCAATACTTTTAATAAAGGCCTTATAGTACATTGATTAGCATGGATTTAACAGTGTCCTTTAATATAATGTAACCTAAAGAAGCGAATTACTTCTCTATATTATCACCCTTTTTTTACATTCTGTATTATCATCCCTAATTTCAACTATCTATTTCTTAATGAGAATGATGCTTTGTATTAAATTAAATAGATAAATCCCTATACAGACACAGAGGGTCCAATAACTACAAGAAATATTTTAAACAAATTAAAGATTAAATCCTTGACAAAAGGCGAAATATATTCAATAATAATTATTGAATTAGAATTATTATTGATATTTTATTTTTTAAATATTACTATCAATTATAATTCTCAACCATACACTTAGGAGGAATTTCATTATGTCATTAGTAGGAAAAGAAGTACTACCTTTCAAAGCACAAGCATACAAAAACGGTGAATTCATCGAAGTATCAGAAGAAACTTTTAAAGGTTCTTGGAGCGTTGTTTGCTTCTATCCAGCAGACTTCACTTTCGTTTGCCCAACTGAGCTTGAAGACCTTCAAGACCACTATGAAGAATTAAAAGCACTTGGAGTAGAAGTATATTCTGTTTCAACTGATACTCACTTTACACATAAAGCATGGCATGATACATCTGATGCAATCGGCAAAATTACTTACACAATGATCGGTGACCCTTCACATGTAATCAGCCGCAACTTTGACGTTCTAATCGAAGAAGATGGTGTAGCTGACCGTGGTACTTTCATCATCGATCCAGACGGTGTTGTTCAAGCTCTTGAAATCAACGCTGGCGGCATCGGCCGTGACGCAAGCACTTATGTAAGAAAAATTAAAGCAGCTCAATATGTTCGCAACAATCCAAATGAAGTTTGCCCGGCTAAATGGGAAGAAGGCGCTGCAACACTTAAACCAAGCCTAGACCTAGTTGGTAAAATCTAAGGAATATAGTATAAAATGAACCATCAGTTGGGGTATTTCGACATTCTATGTCACCATCCCTGCTGATGGTTAATTATTTTAACAACCCTTTATTCGTTTTTTTAAAACAAACGGAACTTTGCGGGCAGTAAAACACACATCTCCTTTCTCCTATTTGAATAAGAGGTGGGTGTCTTACTGCCCGTTAAAGATGAAACAAATTTATGGAGTGTGATATGAATGCTTGACGCAGATATTAAAACACAATTAGCGCAATACCTTGAACTATTGGAAGGCGACGTAGTGCTAAAAGTGAGCGCTGGTTCAGATAAAACTTCACAGGATACCCCTGCCCTAGTTGAGGAATTAGCAAGTATGTCATCGAGAATAAAGGTAGAAAAGGCAGAACTTCCGCGAACACCAAGCTTTAGTGTGAACCGCCCAGGCGAAGACACAGGGGTTACATTTGCCGGTATCCCATTAGGACATGAATTTACTTCATTAGTATTAGCTTTGCTTCAAGTGAGCGGAAGAACACCAAAAGCTGAGCAAAATATCATTGATCAAATTAAAAATATCCGTGGCGACTACCAATTTGAAACTTATGTTTCCTTAACCTGCCACAATTGTCCCGATGTCGTGCAGGCATTGAATATGATGAGTGTTCTTAATCCTGGTATTTCCCATACGATGATTGAAGGCGGTGCCTTTAAAGAGGAGGTAGACAGTAAAAACATTTTGGCTGTTCCAACGGTCTATCTTAATGGCGAACCATTTGGCAGCGGCCGGATGACGATTCAGGAAATCCTCGCAAAAATGGGGAATGCCCCGGATGCTTCTGAGCTTAACGATAAAGAGCCATTCGACGTTCTTGTTGTCGGCGGCGGCCCTGCGGGAGCAAGTGCAGCGATTTATGCCGCTCGTAAAGGGATTCGCACAGGAATTGTTGCCGAACGCTTTGGCGGTCAAATCCTCGACACTTTAGGGATTGAGAACTTTATCGGAACAAAGTATACGGAAGGCCCTAAGCTTGCGGCAAGCCTTGAAGCACATGTCGCTGAATACGACATTGATGTCATGAATGTACAGCGTGCCAAACGGTTAGAAAAGAAAGACCTTATCGAGGTCGAACTGGAGAGCGGTGCGGTGTTAAAGAGTAAAACTGTCATCCTTTCAACCGGTGCCCGCTGGCGTAATGTAAACGTACCAGGCGAAGCAGAGTTCAAAAATAAAGGAGTCGCGTACTGCCCGCACTGTGATGGTCCATTGTTTGCCGGTAAGGACATCGCTGTGATTGGCGGCGGTAATTCCGGCATCGAGGCAGCTATTGACCTTGCAGGGGTTGTGAAGCATGTGACTGTGCTGGAGTTTATGCCTGAATTAAAAGCAGATTCTGTCCTGCAAGAACGGCTTCGCAGCCTTCCGAATGTGACTGTCGTAACCAATGCACAAACAAAGGAAATTACCGGTACTGACAGGGTAAATGGCATTACGTATATCGACCGTGAATCCGGGGAAGAACACCACGTTGAATTGGCTGGTGTATTCGTCCAAATCGGCCTTGTCCCAAATACAGAGTGGTTAGAAGGCACATTAGAATTAAATCGCGGGGAGATCGTTATCGACAACCGTGGGGCAACGAACATCCCTGGCGTATTTGCAGCCGGTGACTGTACGAATAGCCCATTTAAGCAAATCATTATTTCAATGGGAACGGGAGCAACAGCTGCATTAGGCGCATTTGATTATATGATCCGAAATTAACTTATCATGATATATTTTATTTTAAAAAGCCGCCTCACTATCAGCAAAGATAGTAAGGCGGCTCTTATTTTTCTATGAGAACTGTGACTATTAAAATCTTAGACCTTAGACCTTTGATTTCTGTTTCGCCTTCACTACAGCATTTACAATACTTGCCGCAAGACCGCCCCAAATAACTACTATTCCAATCACCATCATTGTAATTGCACTTCCATCCATTATTGAGACACCCCTTTGCCATCATTTGACTGAGTATAGGCCTTTTTATTCCATTTTACAAAAGAGAAGACAACTCCCAGAATAATAACGGCTGCCGCGATGACCCAGCCATAAGCAGAGACAAACCATGTTTCATAGCCGCCATAATTCTCAGCAATATTTGTACGAATATTATCAAACATCATAATCCCTAGAACAATTGGCGTAATAATACTCAAAGACACTCTCCACCAAGCTCCGAGCCTCATATCTGAGACGGAATTCGCATGATCCTGCAAATTGCGAAGCTCTTTCGCAAACCAAGCAACTGCGATGATTTCTATTAACCCGGCTAAAGCTACACCAAAGTTATTAATAAAATAATCCGTGACGTCTAGGAAGAAAAGTCCGCCCCTTGTGGCAAATAGAATCGATATAATCGCTGATAGTCCACCGCCAATTAATACAGACTTCGTACGGGATATTTTGAATCGATCTTGAACACCGGATACATATGTTTCAACGATGGAAATTAATGAGGTTAATCCAGCTAAAACTAACGAGGCAAAGAATAAAAATCCGAAAAATCCGTTAAAGGCCGGGAACTGATTAATAATTTGCGGGAAAACAACAAAGGCCAATCCCACACCACTAGAAACAACATTATCAATGCTAACCCCCTGCTGCATAGCCATAAATCCAAGGATACTAAACACCCCAATACCAGCCAGCAGTTCAAAGCCTGAATTAGCAAAACCCGTTATAAAGGCATTATTCGTAATATCGGATTTTTTCGAAAGGTAACTAGAATAGGTAACCATAATGGCAAAGCCAATTGATAAGCTGAAGAAAATTTGTCCATAAGCAGCAACCCAAACCTTACCGTTAAAAATCATATCCCAATTAGGCTTAAAGAAGGCATTTAAACCATCGATAGCCCCATCTAGGGTTACAGCGCGAATGACGATAATGATAAATAGGACGAGTAAAGTAGGGAGCATGATTTTGTTTGCCGCTTCAATTCCCCTTCTAATCCCTTTAATTAATACTCCTAATGTAATCAGCCAAACAAATAACAGCGGAATGAAAACCCCCGGCACCAAGCTTCCGACTTGACCAGGTGTATCCGCAAGATTGAGATATTTACTGAATAAAAATCCTTCCGTATCATTTCCCCAATTTAAGTTAAAAGAATAAATAGAATAAGACATTGCCCAGGCAATAATGACCGCATAGTACGTCGCAATGACGAAGGCAATCGCTACTTGCCACCAGCCAATCCACTCAAACTTTTTATTGATGCGTGCCAATGATAATGGAGCGGAGCCCTTATACTTATGACCAATGGTAAACTCAAGGATTAATAGGGGAATTCCCGCTGTTAAAAGAGCAAATAAATAGGGCAAGAAGAAAGCCCCACCACCATTTTCATAGGCAACTGCCGGAAAGCGCCAAATATTCCCTAAACCAATTGCCGAACCTGCGGCAGCTAAAATAAAGCCTGCTCGTGAACCCCATTGTGGACGATTTTCCATTTTCTATTTCCCTCCTACTATCGTTTCGATTTTTTTAAATCAACATAGCGGTAGAAATATCTGTATTTTCTGAATACTAAGTATAACTAGTTCCATTCTACCTGTCAAAACATATCTACAAATAAATTAAATGCTTTCATTACTTGCTGCCCATACCAAGATTAAGTCATTTCCCTGCACCTCCTTATAAAGGTTTATTCCACTTCCACACAATACTTTCTCTTGTTCTAAAATTTATTATTCGTGGGGAGAAGACTGTATCAAAGGTTAAAGATTCAAGTGAAATAAAAACTAGATATGATAAAATGATATTTTCGCATCTAACATGCATTTTTATCATCAATAGGCGGGAGGAGAAGCTATGGAGCAGGGGAAGGAAAAATTCCCGTGGCTGATTTTATTGCTTATGTCCAGCGTTACTTTTATGGGAATACTGTCGGAATTAGTGCCATCGGGAATATTGCCGCAAATGAGTGAAGGATTGAATGTACCTTACTCATCAATTGGATTATTAGTAAGCATTTATGCGATTGCTTCGGCAGTCGGCACGATTCCGTTAATTACTTGGACCATGCCGATGAACAGAAAGAAGCTTCTAACCATTTTAATGTATGTATTTGCATTTTCAAATTTAATCATTGCCTTTTCTCCTTCTTATTATCTGACAGCTGCAGCCAGACTTGTCGGAGGGATCAGTGCTGGTGTATTATGGCCGATGGTTTCCGCCTATGCTATGCGGCTTGTGCCTGCTAAATTTCATGGAAGGGCCATTGCCGTTACCATGTCTGGGTCTACCTTCGGGCTGGGGATTGGACTGCCCATTATGACGGCCATTGGAACAGGACTTGGCTGGAGAATCGAATTTGCCGTACTCTCTGCAGTAATTTTTATCATTGCCATTTTAGGACAGTTTATTTTACCTTCTGTTTCAGGAGAAAAACGCACGACTGCCAACTCACCATTATATATTATTCGCAATAAATCTGTTGTCATTTGCTTAGTTATGCCGCTTTTAACCATTATGGCACATTACGGCTTGTATACTTATATTGCACCGCTTGTCGAGCATTTTGAATTTGCCGGCGGCATTAATTTGGCTTCTATCTTGTTCGGGATTGGAACCATTATTTCGGTCATTATTGCAGGGAAGGTCATCGATGAACATCTTGGAGCTCTTACGGTGTTTATGTTAACTTTAGCTTTTGGAACAATGCTTCTGTTTGCCGGCTTTAAGGGTATGCCCATTGTTTCACATATTGCCTTTCTTTTATGGGGGGTATCCTTCGGGGCGCTTGTTACACTGTTTCAGACCGCAGTCACCAGGCAGGTCGAAACGGGAAAAGATGTCGCAACCTCCATGCAGTCCAGCACCTTTAATTTAGGTATCGTTATTGGCAGTGCGCTCGGCGGCGCAATATTAGATTATTCGTCAATCATGCAGATTGTCTATTTAACGATTGCCTTACTCATTGTCCCGATTTTGTTAAGTCTTTTTTCTAAAAGGACCTTTTGGCGGACAAACGACAACATCACGACCACAGAAGAAGAGAAACTCGTGAATCACCATTAATGAAAAAGGCGCCGTGATTGGGCGCCTTTTTACTAGCCTCTATATTAAAGCAACTTTATGATGCATAACAAAAGGGCAACTAAAAATAATTTCCGATAACATTGAAATATTCGTTTCTATCCTGCAAAATTCTCCATAAATCCCATGGAGCATGATTAGGAGGGAATGAATAACTCCCTACCGGTTCTTTGCGAACAGGATGCTCGAAATATAACGAATGGGCCCAGAGTGCCAGTTGTTGACCTGGCTTATTAAGATGCTCTCCATATTTTTGATCGCCAAAAAGAGGGTTACCCATTGCAGACAACTGAACTCGGATTTGGTGTGGTCTACCCGTATGAAGATTCACAGATAGAAGGCTAAATCCTTTCTTTGATTCGATAATCTCGTAATCTAGTACTGCTTTTTTAGCATTTGGATGATTAGAAGATACGACGGACACTTTATTTTTCCGACTATCTTTATGGAGATAATGCATTAGTTGTCCTCTTTTCTTGTTTGGGGTTCCATGAACGACCGCGAAATAATTCCGTTCAATCACATGTCTGCGGATCATATCCGATAATCTGGATGCAGCCTTGGACGTTTTCGCAAATACCATGGCGCCGCCAACTGGGCGATCCAAGCGATGGACGAGTCCCAAATACACATTACCAGGCTTTTGATAGCGTGTTTTTAAGTCATTTTTTAATATCGTTAATAAATCAAGATCTCCGCTGCTATCTCCTTGTACAGGAACATTGATTGGCTTTTCGACCAATAGTAAATGATTATCTTCAAATAATATTGGAACTTTCATAGCTTCCACCTCCTTAAGGCATAATGTTTCTATCATAACATTTTTAGTCCTTGAGGAGACGGCTTGAAAAAAACACCAACCTCATTTAAAAGGTTGATGTTTTTATGCTCAAATATTATTTAGAGTCTTTTAAAGACTCCATGCATCCGAGCCATTTGCCTGTTTATTTTCCAAACCTTTTGCGGTATCCGCATTTTCTGCATAATTCCTCAACCGCTACTCTTTGTGAAAAGCCCTCTACAATATTTTTTGCGCGATCCATCTCGATAATCTCAGAGAATGAATGATCATTAATATTTCCAAGGTTGATGACTCCTTCACCATCGAGGCAGCAAGGAATAACCGTCCCGTTTGCTAAAATACCTGCTTGGTTCCTGAGGCCATAGCAAAAACCTTTCCCATCATCCTCTTCTTCATGCAATGCAGGCCACTGAAACTCGTAATCTTGATTGATGTAGACGCGGTCGGCAATTTTCACACCGCTTCCTGGTACGACCTTCTCCTCAATTTTATAGTCTAATTCAAATTCCTTCTCTATGATTTCTAGTAATTCTCTGTTTCGTTTTCTTTCCATATTCGTCGCATTGTCTTGTGTAAGATTCCATAATCTGAGGGAAGCAATCATTTCTGATTGACTATTTGCTTCTTTAATAAAAGAGAGGATACTTCTCACATATCCTTCCTTATCAATGGAATCAGTATTGCCATCAAAGCTATGGAGTGAGAAATTCATCTGTCTTAACGCAGGCTTATTTAATAATTTTTCCCTTTTTTTATTAATTAAGGTTCCATTGGTTGTTATATTAACTTTAAATCCCTTTTCATGACTCAAGTCTAACAATTGGTCTATTTTAGGATGGAGCAGCGGCTCACCTTTTACATGTAAATAAATGTAGTCTGTGTGTGGTTTAATTTGGTCTAATCTCTTCGAAAAATCCTCCACAGAAATGAATTGCTTCTGTCGTTCTGTTGGCGGACAAAAGCTGCACGCAAGATTACAGACACTCGTAATCTCTAAGTAAAACTTCTTAAATTTTTTCACCATCAATTCCTCACTTCTTTGACTACTTAAAACTTAATAAACTATTATTCTATCATAATTACAACATAGTTATAAAAAAACCGCACCATAAAAGAGATGGAAAATCCCCCTTAAAATGCAGCCTTTTTTCTATTAATACGTACTTATCATTTTTTCTTCTCTATTTGATTCTTCATTTTCCAAGTAAACTTTATCAGGTTTTACAACAAAGATACTAATTATGGCTGCAACTGTGAAGAGAGCCATTATGACATATAATACCATATCATAGGATTGCGTCTTTTCCAGAACAAATGCACTTAACTGGTTGCCTGTCAGCCCTGCCCAGGCCCAAGCAGATAAAGCTAGTCCATGGATCGTAGAAACATTATCTAAACCAAAGCGATCAGATAATAATGGCGGTAATGATGAAAATCCGCCGCCGTAACCTGCATTTACGATACAAAGTAAGGCAATAATCAGGATCGCGATAGAATTATCAATCCCATCAGAAACAATCGTTAACAAAATAGATGCAATCGATAGAAAGAAAATAATTTTATAGATTGAGTTGCGGTCTTTTAATCGGTCAGCCCACGAAGAGAACGCTATCCGTCCGCCCGCATTGAAAACGGCTGTTAAAGAACTTACTAAACCAATCGCGCCAAAGCCAATAAACGTTAGAATTCCCTTTTCCTGTGAAATTAAGGCCAATCCACAGGTAATATTTATATAGAACATCAACCAAATCCCAATAAATGTCCGATTTGTTAACACCTTTCGATAACTAAAGCTCCCGGTTTGTACACTTTCTTCTTCATATCCATCCGGCTTCTTAAGCAGTATATGGCCAATCACCATCATTACTAAATAAATACCTGCCAAAATATAAAACATGGTATAGATATTTGCCGGATTTAATAATATTCCTTCACTGTTTCTTTCTCCCAGTAGTTTTTCCATTAAAGGACTGGCAATGACCTTCGCTAAGCCAAAACCTGCAACAGCAAGACCTGTCGCTAACCCTTTTTGCTTCTCAAACCAAAGCATTAATGTTTTTACCGGTGTTAAATAACCGATACCAAGCCCAATTCCCATCACAAGACCATAAGAAATATAAATACCGATTAATGACTTTTGATAAATAAAGAAACCTGTTC
>CALGSR010000050.1 GCA_937902115.1 uncultured Bacillus sp.
ACATATCGCCAATTTTATTTATCGCTTTATTCATATAATAATTTTCTTCATGACAAAACCAAACAAAGCTTGCGAAAGGAATGAGAAATCTAGGTTTTAATACATTTGCCTGCAACTTTAATTTTTCCCGCTTTGCTAAGGCTGCTTGTTCATTGCCGGGAGATCCGGCATAGGAAAACTGTGTGAGAAGGAGATCGACTTTCCCTACTCTTCTTGCCACATCCAGCAACTGTTCTCTTTTAGAGAATTCGCAATCATTAATATTCACAATCGTGATAGTACTAGTTTTATAGCACATCCAAGAATCATGACCAAACGGCGAACAAATCAATTTTAGATCATCTGAAACCTCGTATTCCTTATTTGGAATTAGCTCAATCACACGGGCAAAACCTAATTCTTTACAAAGATTGACCACTTTTTTATCGAGCGTCTGCTGAAAAAGCACAGTAATATTTTTACGGTATTCAGCGGGGATTTTTTTAATATTTGGCGGAAAGAAGTGATCAGGGTGTTCATGTGAAAACCAAATATGTGTGATATTATTAAAATCTTCATAGGTAAACTTTGTTTGAGACATTAAACTCCAACCATTATCAAAAATAGTCCCTTCAAGCCATGGGTCTGTAATAATACGGATATCATCCTTTTCCAATACAAAGGATGCATGATTAACCCATTCAATTTTCAAAGCTATTTCCCCCTCATTCCATTATCAATATAAACACTATGCAAAAATACCCCGATTATTGTATCATATACTATTGAGTAATTGAACCTATTACTACAGGGGAGATTCGATTTTTTAAGTAAATGAGTGATAAGATGTTATTTAATTCGTTTGTATTTATTTTTATATTTCTTCCGATTGTTTTTGGTGTGTATTTTCTTTTCAATCGCTTAAAAAAGGTTCGACTTTCAATCTATTGGTTGATTTTGAGTTCACTCTTTTTTTACGGTTATTTTGAACCGCAATATGTCATCCTGATTTCAATCTCGATCATGATTAACTTTCTGCTTGGACGGTTATTAATGAAGAGCGGACCAATACAGAAGAAGAAATTTTATTTAACGCTTGGCATTTTATTCAATGTGTTATTGCTGGGATATTATAAGTATGCTGATTTCTTTATCGCCAATATGAACATTGTGTTTGGGACGAGCTATCCATTCCTTTATTTACTGCTTCCTATTGGTCTTAGTTTTATTACTTTTCAGCAAATTGCCTATCTTGTCGATGCGTATAAGGGAGAAACAAAACGCAATACGTTCGCTGCCTATGCACTGTTTATTACCTTTTTTCCGCAGTTAATTGCCGGACCGATTGTTCATCATAAAGAAATGATGCCGCAATTTGCTGCTGAACAAAATAAACGGATAAATCTCGAGCATGTTTTTAAAGGTATTTTTATTTTTTTAATCGGATTAACAAAAAAAGTGGCCATTGCTGATACCGTTGCTGTCTGGGCAGATGATGGATTCAAAAACTATCAGAATTTAACTTTTGCAGAATCCTGGATTACCTCTCTCTCCTATACGATTCAATTATATTTCGACTTTAGCGGATATTGCGATATGGCGATTGGCTTAGGATTATTATTCAATATTAAATTACCGATTAATTTCAATTCACCTTATCGCTCCAGAAATATACAAGAGTTTTGGACAAGATGGCATATGACCTTGAATCGCTTTTTAACGAAGTACGTTTATTTTCCTTTGGGAGGCAGCCGCAAGGGAGCGGTTCGAACGTATATCCATATATTTATTATTTTCCTTATCAGTGGGTTTTGGCACGGTGCCGGGTGGAATTTTATGATTTGGGGTGTCTTGCACGGTCTTGCTTCGATTGCCCTGAGATTATGGGGAAGGACAAAAATAAATCCCCCTTATTGGTTATCATGGTTTATTACCTTCCAATTCGTTAATATCGCATGGGTTTACTTCAGAGCAACAAGTGTGGAACAGGCTAATACCATTATCGCAAAGATGTTTCAACCAGAATGGAGTGATTTACAGCGTTTCTTCACTTCCCCTGTCAATCATTTTACAGAAGCGGCAACTTATCAAATCGGAACCCTGGCTTTTAATCACCCTATATTCATTGGTGCAGTGATTGGGACACTCTTATGTTTATGTTTTATCGCCAAAAATTCAATCGAATGGTTAGATCGCTTTACTTTCAATGGCCGTTATATTGTGTATTATCAAGCTTTACTTATGATTATTCTAATCAGTGTTTTCATTAGGCAAAAGAACAGCATGTTCTTATACTTTAATTTCTAATAAGGTGTGATGGCGTTGGCCGCTAAACAATGGATAAAACGTTTGTTTCTCACAACCTTTATAATTGTTATCCTGCCCGTTTCGGCAATCATGGGCTTTAATTTTTATATCGATCCCCTTTGGAACTTTTCACATAAGAATGAATATAACGATTATCAAATAGGGTTTGACGAGAGGCAACAAAAGACAAACTACATGAACAGCCGGGAGCATTTTGAATATGATAGCTTATTAATGGGTACAAGCCGTGTGACCTATATGAATGAACATGTGTTTAAGAAGGAAGATGTATTTAATTATTCTGTAAGCGGCTTTCGTATCGATGAATATTTACCTTATATCCAATATGCTACAGAAAAGAACGGCAAAGAATTTAAAACTATTTATCTGGAATTATATATCAACTCCTATGATAAAAATGTTAAAAGTACGCACCAGGATCCATCTGTTTATATTGAAAAAGCAGAAGATCCCTTTTATAAAATTACTTCTTTATTTTCGTATAATACCTTGCAATCAGCGCTGGAGAACTTTAAAATTTCAAAAGCAAATCATTATTCAGGACCTAGAAGCTATAACAGAGAAAATGTAGCTCAAACGTCTTATTCAAATCCTGAATTATGGAATCAATTCGAAACAAATTTTCAAGCTGCCGCTTCGCAACCTTTTGTTTACAATGAGGAGTACAAGGCGAAACTAATAGAATTAAAAAATACCTTTCCAAATACAAAATTCATTGTTTTTACTGATCTTATTCCAGCAAAAAGGCTTGAGATGATCGTAAGTAATGAGGAACATCGAAAAGCTTATGAGAGATGGTTTCGGGAAATGATCGACGTATTTGGCGAAATTTATAGTTTTCACGGAACGAATTCAGTAACTACAAACCCGAATAACTTCCTGGATGTGTTTCATTTTTACCCTTCAATAGGAGATCAAATGATAAAAGCAATCGAGGAACCTTATAAACATAAGGATATCCTCACAATCGTCGACAAGGAGCATCTTCACAATTATCTAGAATCAAGATAATTATATAGACCCGACTTCATTTTTTTGCATCGACCATTGCGGAGGAACTAACAAAGGAGGAATTCATATGACTAATATGTGTTCCTCCTTATTTTTTACGACTTTTTACGTTTTGGTCTTGATTCATTTCAAAGCTGCAACATTATTCAGTTGTTCTGCCGTTCTTTAAAGCGTCTTATCCATCTGCTGAAGGACCCCGCCGATCGAATCATTGATACAATAGGTATCTTCACTATGATCGTACGGAGTCTTTCCAATATTCACGATAATCATCGGGACACCGTTCCTTCTGTGCTGCGGAAACGTTGAGAATGGGGTAACTTTTAAGCTTGAACCGAGAACGAGAATACAATCCGCTTCAAAGATCATGTTTAAAATCGTTTCAAACCCTTTTTGCGTAAACCACTCCCCTGCATCACCGTATAAAACCATGTTAGGTTTAATATAACGGTCTTGCGCATGAACGGTGTCACATTGATCACAAATGTAGAACTCCTGCATGCTCTTGAATCTTGCCAGCATTTCTTCCGTCACATAGCGCTTGCCGCAATGGAGACAGGCAGCGGATTCGATGGTGCCGTGGAATTCAATCACATGTTCGCTGCCTCCTTTTTGATGCAGCCCGTCAATGTTCTGTGTAATGATATGTGACACTTTCCCATCCTTTTCCCATTTTGCTAAAATCTCATGTCCTTTATTTGGTAGGGCATTGGGGTGATAAAGATGTTCAAGGGCAAATTGATAAAATTCTTTTGGATATTGATAAAAATAGTCCAGAGAAAGAACATACTCCGGGGCTAATGTATAAATACCTTTACTGGAACGGAAATCTTTAATTCCTGACTCCGTACTAATTCCCGCACCGGTTAGAACAACAACATTTTCTGCTTCTTTTATGATATTCGTACATTTTTCCAGCACCGTCTGATTCATGGTTACCACTCCTGACATTCCTTAAATCCATTTAAAACCACTTTATCATGAGCGAAGCAAATTCTTCAATGCCTGCTCCAGTACAGGAAAGGAAAAGTCAAAACCATTTGCCAGTAATTTTTCCGGTACAACATGTTGTCCCTCAAGGACAAGTCTGCTTTTTTCCCCCAATGCCAGTTTCATCACAAAAGCAGGAACAGGAAACCAATGAGGACGGTGCAGAACAGAGCCAATGGTTTGCCCAAATTCTTTCATTCGAACCGGGTGTGGCGCGGTTATATTGACAGGTCCGCTCAATTCCATATTTTCAATTGCTAAGCCAATCGAACGAACCACGTCCGTTACATGGACCCACGACACCCACTGACCACCGGAGCCGACAGTACCTCCGGCAAATAAACGATAAGGCAGCGCCATCAGCGGCAGGGCACCACCTTCTTTGCCAAGTACGACCCCAAACCGCATCATGACGGTTCGAATACCAAATTTCACCGCAGTTTCAGCTTTCTTTTCCCAATCCGACACCGTACGAGCGAGAAAATCATTGGCTACTTCTGTTGAATCTTCGGTATAAACAGCCGTTTCTGATGCTGGATAAATCCCAATGGCACTGGCATTCACGAGAACCACAGGTTTTTTCTCCATGACCGCAATGATTCTAAGCAATTCATCTGTCGCCACCATCCTGCTTTTGTATATTTGCTCTTGATGTTTCGCCGTCCATCGTCCATCATTAATCGAAACACCGGCTAAGTTAATCAATGCATCGGCATGTCCTATTTCCGTTTCCGGTGCCGCCCCTTCGCTAAGCCATTTTACATAAGAAATCTTTCCTTGAGCTTTTCTCGCTTTCCGCGATAGAATCACGATTTCATGTCCTTGTTCACGGAGCATTGCCATCAACTTCTGTCCGACAAAACCGGAACCTCCTGCAATAACAATCTTCATCGCTTCTCCCCTCCTGCCCTCTTCTCTTACTAAAATGTACCATAAAATCTGCCTAAGATAGTCTATATGGAATCAAGCAAACTTCGACAAAATTCGAATCAGAAAAAAAGCAAAAATTCAAGTAGGAGTTTATTTTTCTCGCAGAGAAAAGAGATACAAGTAGAGAGTTTCCATTAGGAGGAAAAACGATGCTGACATCACTCATTAGAATTTTATTAACCCGTTCTTTCAAACCATTTCAATTCAACAGAGCATATAGAAATACACTCCCTTTTCAACAAGAACAAGATCTAGGGCTTTATGTCCATATTCCCTTTTGCCGCAGTCTTTGTTCCTTTTGCCCCTATTGCAAAGTTGTCTATAACGGAGATTTGGCAAAAAGCTATCATCAGGCACTGTTGCGAGAAATTGATCTGACATGCTCGCAGCTGGAAGAGAAAAAAGAGGTTACAAGTTTGTATTTTGGCGGCGGCACTCCCGCTTTAATGGCCGAGCATTTACAAGAAATCATCGAACGCCTGAAGAAATATTTTATTATTACACAAGGAATCGGCGTCGAGCTTCACCCAGAGGATATTTCTCCATCCACCTTAGAACTTCTGAAAACAGCCGGCGTGACGATGGTCAGCATTGGCATTCAGTCCTTTCATCCCCAATGCTTGTCTGCATTGGGACGGAAAGGAGAAGACTTCTCTGAAAAAATAAAGCTTGTGAGCAGATCAGGATTTGCTGTCATCGATGTCGATTTAATTTTTGCTATTCCCAATCAGACGGAGGAAATCATCATATCCGACATCGAAACGGCATTTGTCAGTGGTGCGACACAAATCTCAACCTATCCGTTTATCGATTTCACCTTTGCCAATAACCGCTACAAGCCTTTATCAGAAAAGGAAAAGAAGAAAATGCTCCATGCCATCACTACCCATTGCGAGCATACGGGGCGCGAGAGAACCTCTGTCTGGACCTTTGCTAAAAAAGGCACACAAAAATATTCCTCTGTCACAAGGGACAGTTTCTTAGGATTCGGTGTTTCCGCAACTACGCTATTACAAAAGCAATTTAAAATTAATACTTTTTCCATTGAAGCCTATATGGAACGAATTTCACGCGGCGAACTGCCTACCTCCCTGACCTTGGATTTCACATTAAGACAACGTGCCGTCTACTATTTGTTTTGGAATACATACTCTCTAGAAATTAATCCAGCTAAATTCAAGCAAAAAATCGGCATCCCATTAACAAAGCTGTTTCGATTCGAGCTATGGCTGGGCGAAAAATTTGGTCTGCTAAAACCAAAGAATGGTTCCTATTATCCCACTGAAAAAGGAGCATATTATTATCATTACCTTGAACAGGCCTATACCACGGCTTATATTGATAAGATGTGGTATGTTTCACGAACGACGGCCTTCCCTGAGAAAATCGTTTTAAAATGAGGGGAGCCGCAAAGGGGCATAACGACTTTGGAAGCACCTTCTTCCCTATCGTTTAAGAGCATTGTTTTTGCACGATTAGGTTCTGAATAGTTTGAAGGATTCAATATTTTCAAATGATATTATGCTATAATGAAAGGCGAGAATTCTGTTGATTTTATCGATTTTCTTTTTAAAAAAGTTCTAGATAGAGATTAGATTTAATTCATATGGGGAGGAGTGAAAAAAAATGCGCGTTGATATTACACGAATGGAAGACGAACAGGCAAAAATTATTCTGCAGGAAACAGCTGGTTTAGCTATTATTACGATCCACCGGCCGCAAAAGAAAAATGCATTAACAGCAAATATGTGGAATCAACTAGCTGAAATTGCCCAGCATGTGCTCGATAACCCAAAAAACAGAGTGCTGCTACTAAGGGGGGCAGGTGAACAATTTACCGCAGGATCAGACTTAGGGGAATTCCATC
>CALGSR010000051.1 GCA_937902115.1 uncultured Bacillus sp.
TATTGCAGGTAACGTGGCAACTGGTGAAGCGACAAAGGCATTGTTTGAAGCAGGAGCTGACGTCGTTAAAGTCGGTATCGGACCTGGATCTATTTGTACAACACGTGTTGTTGCCGGTGTTGGTGTACCACAAATTACAGCGATTTATGACTGTGCAACAGAGGCTAGAAAGCAAGGCAAGGCGATTATTGCCGATGGTGGAATTAAATATTCAGGAGATATTGTGAAGGCTCTTGCGGCAGGAGGAAATGCCGTTATGCTTGGGTCTCTACTTGCCGGTGTTTCTGAAAGCCCTGGGGAAACAGAAATCTTCCAAGGTCGTCGTTTTAAAGTATACCGCGGTATGGGATCTGTTTCTGCTATGGAAAAGGGATCTGGGGATCGCTATTTCCAAGAAGACAACAAAAAGTTTGTTCCGGAAGGCATTGAAGGACGTCTTCCTTATAAAGGACCTCTTTCTGATACCATTTATCAGCTTGTTGGTGGAATACGTGCCGGAATGGGTTATTGCGGTGCTAAGGATTTAGAGGCATTAAGAGAGAACAGCCAATTTATCCGTATGACAGGTGCCGGTTTACGAGAAAGTCATCCGCATGACGTACAAATCACAAAAGAGGCGCCAAACTATTCATTACAGTAAAAATTAAGGCAGGGATCAATTGTCCCTGCTCTTTTTATTTTGTTGAGATTGATTCGATGGTTAAATTTTGCAAAAAAGGAATTAAGAGAAGACATTATCTGTTTTTTCAAAGGTACTTATGATAAAATAACGAAGGTGTATTAAAAGTTGGAGGGTTTTCACATTGAAAAATTATTTTTCTCGTAAGAAGTTAGCCGGATTGTTAGCATTAATTTTACTTATCAATCTTTTCCCTGGATTACATAAAGCAAGTGCAGAAGATATTTTAAATATTAATGCAAGTGCTGCTATTTTGGTGGATGCTGAAACGGGAAAAGTACTTTATGCCAAAAATCCTGATGAAGTACTGGGAATTGCTAGTATGACAAAAATGATGACAGAATATATCCTTCTTGAGGCGATTGAAGAAGGAAGAGTAAAGTGGGATCAGGAATATTCAGTAAGTGACTATGCCTATAAGATTTCTCAGGATCGCGCACTGTCAAATGTTCCATTAAGGGCTGACGGTACATACTCGATTAAAGAGCTGTATGAAGCGATGACGATTTACTCCGCTAATGGAGCAACCATCGGGATTGCTGAAACCATTGCCGGTTCTGAATCGAGCTTTGTCAAAATGATGAACAAAAAGGCAGAAGAGCTTGGAATAAGGGATTTTAAGTTTGTCAACTCAACGGGTTTAAATAACCGTGATTTAAAAGGAATGCATGTAGCAGGTGATGTTGAGGAAGAAAATATTATGTCTGCACGTGCGACTGCAACACTTGCTTACCGCTTATTAAAGGATTACCCCAATGTCCTGGAAACAACCTCCGTCCCAAAAAAGGTATTTAGAGAGGGAACGGATGATGCCATCAATATGGAAAACTGGAACTGGATGCTTCCGGGGCTTGTCTTTAAATATGAGGGTGTCGATGGTTTAAAAACAGGAACAACTGATTTTGCCGGATACTGTTTCACAGGTACAGCTACTCGCGGCGGTGATCGTTACATCACTGTTGTTATGAATGCAAAAGGTGAAGGCGGTGCAGAAGGCACTTACAAATCAAGATTTGATGAAACGAAAAAAATGTTCAATTATGCCTTCTCAAACTTCTCATCTGAAGAAGTTGTGAAGAAGAATGCACAGGTGAAAGGCCATGAGACATTACCTGTTGTAAAAGGGAAGGAAAAGGAAGTAAAGGTTCATACGAAAGAAGCTTTAAATCTTGTCGTAAAGAATGGCGAAAAGCAAAACTACAAAACAAAAGTTGTTATTGATGAAAAGCTCCTAAATGAAGATGGTGAGTTGACAGCGCCGATTAAAAAGGGAGATAAGGTCGGCTATATTACGGTTGAAGCCAAAGATGGCGAACCAATTGAGTTTCTTGATTCAAAGAGTCCTGCGAAGGTCGATTTGATTGTTGCTGAAGATGTAGAGAAGGCTAATTGGTTTGTGCTTGCAATGCGAGGAATTGGCGGATTTTTCGCTGATATTTGGAACAGCATCTCATCTACCGTTAAAGGCTGGTTCTAATGTAAATTTTTCCACTGAGAGTGGAGTTCCGCATAAATCTGTTGTAAAATGATAATAAATAGAGTAATGAATAAAATTTCCTATAGTAAAAGCAATGAGAGGAAATAGTAGCAGGATAGTTGTTCTTTAGAGAGCCGGTGGTTGGTGCGAACCGGTGGATAACCCTTGTGAATCCATCCTTGAGCAGAGTATGGAATGCCGGACGGCTAGTATATACTCTCGGGTAAAACCGTTATTCTTTCTAAGGTGGAAGGCTTATGCCTTTAACTAGGGTGGCAACGCGGGTAACTCTCGTCCCTTTTTCAGGGGACGGGAGTTTTTTATTTTCCTGACGTTTATCCCTGTAAGACTTTACAAAACCATCATTGCTTTTTCATAAGATTAAATTAAGGAGGAATTAAATATGCTTGATATTAAATATTTACGTGCCAATTTGGAAGAGGTAAAGAGTAGATTACAGCACCGTGGTGAGGACTTATCAGAACTCGATCATTTTGAAGAATTGGATGTAAAACGCCGTAACTTACTCGCTGAAGTAGAGCAATTAAAAAGCAAACGGAATGAAGTTTCTCAGCAAGTAGCGGCACTGAAGCGAGAAAAGCAGGATGCGGATCAGTTAATTGCAGAAATGCGTGAGGTTGGCGACAGAATTAAAGTGCTGGATGATGAGCTTAAGATCGTTGAAACATCACTTGAACAGATTCTCTTGGGCATTCCGAATCTCCCTCATGAAAGTGTGCCTGTCGGTGATACAGAAGATGAGAATGTGCCAATCAGACATTGGGGCGAAAAAACACAATTTAATTTTGAGTTCAAACCGCACTGGGATATTGCAACGGATTTAAACATTCTTGATTTTGAACGCGCCGGAAAGGTTACTGGAAGCCGATTTGTTTTTTATATGGGCTTAGGGGCAAGATTGGAACGCGCTTTATATAACTTCATGCTTGATTTGCATACTGAAGAACATGGCTATGTAGAAGTACTGCCGCCATATATGGTGAATCGTGCAAGTATGACTGGAACAGGCCAGCTGCCAAAGTTTGAGGAAGATGCCTTTTTAATTGAACAGGAGGATTACTTCCTAATTCCAACAGCTGAGGTACCGGTAACAAACCTGCATCGTGAGGAAATTCTAAGCGGGAATAACCTGCCAATCAGTTATGCGGCGTTCAGTGCCTGCTTCCGTTCAGAAGCAGGATCAGCCGGAAGGGATACGAGGGGCTTAATTCGCCAGCATCAATTTAATAAAGTGGAATTGGTCAAGTTTGTTAAACCGGAGGAATCTTATGAGCAGTTAGAGGTTTTGACAGGGCATGCGGAAAAGGTCCTTCAGCTTTTGAAACTGCCATATCGTGTCCTTAGCATGTGTACAGGAGACCTTGGTTTCACAGCAGCGAAGAAGTATGACATTGAAGTTTGGATGCCGAGCTACGACGCATACCGTGAAATTTCTTCTTGCAGTAACTTTGAAGCATTCCAAGCAAGACGGGCAAATATTCGCTTCCGCCGCGATCCGAAAGGAAAGCCGGAGCATGTTCACACATTGAACGGATCTGGACTGGCTATTGGCCGGACGGTAGCTGCCATCTTGGAAAATTATCAACAGGAGGATGGCTCAGTCGTGATTCCGGAAGTTCTTCGTCCATACATGGGAAACAGAAAAGTAATTTCTGCTAAAAAATAATGCTTATTTTATTCCTTCATGGCCATAATAAGCAGGAGAAAAAAATATTATTCCGGGTAAAAGAATGCCCGGAATAATATTGACTTCGAAATTTCCACATGATATATTATTACTTGTCTGATACGGAGGTATACCCAAGTTCGGCTGAAGGGATCGGTCTTGAAAACCGACAGGCG
>CALGSR010000052.1 GCA_937902115.1 uncultured Bacillus sp.
AGCAAGCATTTCAATTTTTTTCTTTCGTTTAAAGGCCATCTGCGGCAGGGATGGGTAGGTAATTCGCTTGTCCACATCCACATATTTGGCCGCAAAACCATACTCTTTATCAAGTAAATAGGATTTGCGCAAATCCATCATATTAAAGTTTCGACCTAAACCAGCCACAAAAACAACTGGGAACTCAAGGCCCTTGCTGCTATGAATGGTCATGACCCGGACAACATCCTCTTGTTCACCCAAGGCACGTGCTGCTCCAAGATCGTCTCCTCTTTCCTGCATTCTTTCAATAAAGCGAAGAAAACGGAATAACCCGCGGAATGATGTTGCTTCATATTGGCGCGCCCGATCATAAAGTGCTCTTAAATTAGCCTGACGCTGTTTCCCTCCAGGAAGCCCCCCGGCAAAGTCATAGAAATGCGTATCACGGTACAACTGCCAAATAAGTGATGATAATGAACCTTGTCTTGCCATTGACCGCCAGTTTTGCATCAGTAGAAGAAACGGTTTAATCTTGTCATACAGTTCCTCATTCTCACTGCCCTTTTGTCCGCAGAAAGAGGTTAACGCGTCATAAAAAGTTCCTTGGCGCTGGTGGATTCGAATCTGTGCCAAGTCTTCCTCATCAAGCCCTACAATTGGAGAGCGTAGGACAGATGCAAGCGGGATATCTTGATACGGGTTGTCGATTACCTTTAACAGCGACATCATAATCGTTATTTCGACAGCCTGGAAGTAACCGGTAGAAAGGTTGGCATAGGCAGGGATTCCCTGCTGTTTAAACTCCTCTAATATTTGCGGAGCCCAGGCAAAAGAGCGGAGCAAGACCACAATATCGCGGTACATCACAGGACGACTCAATTGCGTTTTCGGGTTATATACAGAAGCGCGCTCTGAAATAAGTGTTTTGATTTTCTTTGCCATCATTCTAGCTTCAAGCTGAGATTGTTCCAGTTCATCAGTATCAAAGACTGTATCAGCTGTTGCATCATCTTCCACTAAAGTTTCTTTTTCATCCTTTTCTAAATCGATTAGTAGCAATTCAATCGGATAAGCTTCTTCTTCGGGATAAGATGCTCCTTTAACAAGTTCTGCATCCTTGTTATATTCGATTTCACCTACGATCACTCCCATAATCTGCTTAAACAAATAATTGGTCCCTTCAAGCACTTCTTTGCGGCTGCGAAAATTCCGCGCTAAGTCTATTTTCAAGCCGCTTCCCTCTCCACTGTTAGTAAATCGATTATATTTATCGAGAAATAGATTAGGCTCCGCCAGCCGGAAACGATAGATCGACTGCTTCACATCCCCAACCATAAATAGATTTCCGCTTGCTTCGCCATCCTTTGTTACCATTCCAATAATCGTTTCCTGAACCATATTCACATCCTGGTACTCATCGACCAAAACCTCTTTAAAGAGCTCGCGGTAATGAAGAGCTGCCTTTGAAGGTGCAAGTACTCCCGCTTGCTTAGACCCTTGGTCAAGCAGAATATCGAGGCAGTAATGCTCTAAGTCAGCGAAATCCACAAGCCCTTTTTCTCTTTTGACAGCACTGAACCGTTCAGAGAAGGATTGGACCAGTGCGGTAAGCGTCTCAATAACCGGTTTCATTTCTTTAAGATCACGCAAAAAACTTTCGGGTCTGCGACTGAATAATTCTTTTTGCAAATCTTGCAGTTTTTTCTTTGCATCGTCCCGCAGTTTTTGTTGTTGCTCAACCAATCCCTTGTCGAAATCATCCCCTCTGCATAGTTTTGCTCTTGAAAAAGACCAGTCTTGCATCGCTGCATATAATAAGTCCCAAGATTCCCTGCTCGCTTTGATCATTGTCTCCACAATCACGAGATCATCAAATAGGTTTTCCGCTCTTGGTGCCGGTCCACCAGGCAATTTTGTCAGCTCTAGGGCCTGTTCCAGCATTGTTTTGATGCCTTCCAGCTGCAGTTTGACATCAGATATAAGCGGCTTAATAAACGGCAGTTCATCAATCGACTTTACCGATTCGACATCGTACATGGCCGCAACCTTTTGCAAATATTTTTCCGGGTCCGGATTCGAACGGGCAAAGTCATATAATTCTCGGATGATGTCCATTAAGGCGATATCACTTCGGTCGTTCGTAAAACTGTCAACCAGACGGAAAAAGGCATCATTATTCGCTTGGCCATATTCCTCTTCAAATAATTCCTCCAGCACTTCGTCCCTCATTAGCTGGGCCTCTGTTTCATCCGCAATTCTGAAACTCGGATCCATATCAATTAAGTAATAATATTTTTGAATGACTTCTAGACAAAATGAATGGATCGTTGAAATGGATGCCCGATTTAACAAACTAAGCTGTTTTCGTAAATGCATCGATGTGGGATCCGTATCGATGGCTTTTTCAAGTGCCTCACTTATCCGGCTCCGCATTTCAGCCGCCGATGCATTTGTAAATGTGACAACAAGCAATTCATCAACATTGATTGGGCTAACATTTGCTAACACCTTGTTGATCATTCTCTCGACGAGCACAGCTGTTTTTCCTGATCCGGCAGCTGCTGCAACTAAAATATCCTGACCGTCTGCCATGATTGCTCTCCACTGATCGTCCGTCCACGTGGCACTTTCAGGCTTCGGAGGTATCGTGTTCTTCCCCATTTTTCAATATCTCCTCTCTCATATATTCCAATGCCTGCTCTTTGTTACGCGGTGTTAGCAATCGATACTCGTTTTCCTCCATTGACTGATCAAATTGACAAACAGATTGAAAAGAACAGAAAGTACATGGTGTTCGGTCCTTTAATTTGTATGGTGAAATCCGAACATCCCCTTCAACAATGGAATTTCCTGTATTCACATACATATTGCGCACGTAGGATCGGATACTTTCGAATTCTTGCATGCTCGCTGCTTTTGACCGTTTCGCTAATGTTCCATCCTTTTTAATCTCAGCAGGAACGATAATCGATTTACCTGTATCCAGCTGAAGATCCATTAAGCGAATCGCATTTTCTTCAGCCAATATTAGTCCGTTCATTCTAAAATCTTCAAGAATTTTCTTTTCAATTTCCTCTAGTGTCATAATACTTTTCGCGTTAATCATCGGGTTATGAACATGAAAATATAAAACACCTGCCGGCATGGCCTCTGTACCAATTAAAGAAGCTGAATAATTAACGACAATATCTAAGTATGTCAACATTTGCAGTGACAAGCCATAGTATACCTCGCCAAGATTCAGCTCCCTGGCACTTGATTTATAATCGATAACTCGTAAATAAACTCCGTTCCCATCTTCTGCTTTATCGACCCGGTCAATCCGGCCGACTAGCTGCATTTTCGTCCCATTCCGCAATTGAAAAGATAAAGGCGGCAGTTCACTTTCCGGACCAAACCCGAGTTCAAGGCCTACAGGTGAAAATCCGCTTACCTTTGCGTGTTCACTTAATATAATAGAGGCTCGGCTGATAATTCTCTCAAGCTTTTGTTTAATATAGGCATGGCGGTTTGAACTAAGCAGAATTTCATTTTGCAGCCTCGGAGCCAATGTCTCCACTGCTTCCTTCGCCAGTTGAACAGACTGTTCCTTTGTGAGTGATGACCAAGCTGTATTGCTCTTCATAACCGTTTCAGCAATATACTTTAGTGCCGCATGAAATAAATCTCCAATATCAGGAGCTTCGAGACGGAACACCTGCCGATCGCGCAGCTTCAAGCCATGCTGTACAAAGTGGGAAAATGGACAACTGTGAAAAAGCTCCATTTTTGACACACTGGTCTGAATCATATCTCCGTATAGATCATGACTCACAGTCTCTGACAGCTGTTTAACCTGGTTTTTGTAGTGTAAGCTTGACAGTACGTGTTTCGCCGCTTCTTTGAATGTTCCGGCCATATACCAGTTATAAACATCCCACCAATAATCGAACATCGGATAATTCCTCTTTTTTAATTGAAGCTGCGAGGTTAAAAGCGACAGACTTCGATTTCTGTGTGAAATATAATCAAGCTGCTCCGTTTCCCCTAGCTCGGCCGGGTCCGTCAGATACATGATTTCTGTATGATTCGGAAATAAATCCTCCATTCTTTTAATATAAAGGGAAGGCATTAATGCTTTTCCTTCTTCATTAGCAAGTGGATAGCTAATATACAAACTTTCTGACGGTGTCACAAATGCTTTATAGGCGATAAATTCCTCATCCAGTAATCTTGTTTTACTTGAAGGAGCTATTTTCAGACCGTTTTGCTGGATGTGCTCACGTTCCTCATCAGCCAATATTCCGTTATCCGTAAATTTAGCCGGAAGAACCCCTTCATTGAGCCCGATAATAAAGGCTGCTTTAATATCGGATAGTCGTGACTTCTCCAAATCCCCTGCGAGAACCTGATCAATGGCCGGGGGAACTAGTGAAAATTTTAAGGCTTCTAATCCGGCATCGAGAATTTTAGAAAAAGACTTAAGCGAAATAGTTTCCCTTCCAAGAATTTCCACAAACTGATCGAGAATGTCCATAATCGCATTCCATGCTTGATCATGTTCCCGTGCCTTCACGAGATTTCCCTTCTCTTCCTCTGCCAGCTTCCATTTTTCCAGCTTCGCCGGGATATCTAGTTCCTCAAGAAATAAATAAAGAGCTTCCCCTAAGCTACGTCCATTCTCAGCCTTCTTTAATCTTCTTGATAAACGCAAAATAGGAGCGGTAATCATTAACCGCAGTTCATTTAATTCCTGTTCCTTTTTTCTTTCACTGTCTGTTTGCACCGCTTTTTCTAATTCCAAGCCTTGAATGCGGCGGTAGACCCAGCGCTCTCTTTTCGTCCATTTGCTGCCTTTAATTCCGTAGGCTAATACATAATTTTCAAGGGTATCCATTTTTTTGCGCAGAATATCCGGATTTTGTCCAAGAGGAAATAATAATTCCGTTTTAACCGCACGAAAAACAGGTTCATAACGCCAGTTGCCATGAATGATCTCGAGAACGGAACGAATCAGTTCGACTAATGGATGATGAAGCATGCTTCTTTTTTGATCAATGAAGTACGGAATTTCATAATCTTGAAAAATCGTTTCAATCATTTCATGATAGTCCTGACCATTTCGCATAAATAAGGCAATATCACGGTAACGGTAATTTTTCTCGCTGACAAGCTGCCTAATGGTTCGGGCAACCCCTTCAATTTCAGCCCTGCGGTTCACTGCCTGAGCAATATGAATCGTACTTTGCCCATTATAGGCCTGTACCGGACGGGAGTCGAAAAAGGTTTCTAAATGCTGCAATGACGGTTCTTGCCACCGCTTTTGCTTCTTTAATAGCACTTCGGTTACAGTTAAACCGCTGGCGGAAGCAATTTCATAAAGTGTCCGGCAATTCTCTCCCGTCTGACGGAATAAATGAACATCTTCTGGTGATTGCATACGAAAGGGGCGATCCAGTGTCAGCGTAATCGTCACTTGCGGGCAATGCTTCATAAGCTGCTCAATAATCATATATTCCTGTGGAGTAAAACTGAAAAAGCCGTCAATATAAATTTCTGCCTTTTCAAGATAAGAGGACTGGGAAATACTCTCAGATAAGAGACGAAAATAATCCTCTGTATCAATGTATTTATTCAATAAAGCTTCTTCAAAGCCTTCATAAATGAGTTGCAAGTCATGAAGCTTACCCTGCAATGTCTGTTCGGACAGCTCACTTTTCTGTATTTCCAGCTCTCCAGGCTGAACACAGTATCGTTTGAACTCAATCAGCATCTGTTCCATCTGACTAATAAAACCTGCTTTATCGGCCGCACGTTTAAACAAGTGAAGTTCTTCTTTTTTCTCTTCAATGATTTTCTGAATCAGCATACTGATTCCTGTACTATTTAAATGATAGCGGCTCATCCCGCCTGTTTCCTGTAATATTCGCCAAGCCAGGCGGGTAAAGGAAAATACCTGGGCACGAATCATACCGCCAAGTCCAGGTGTATTGATTAATGCATACTCGGATACGAATGTCATCTGATCCGGCACAAGATAAATCAGTGGATTCCCTTGCGGATTTTCAGTCAACTTCGTTCTAATCTCCTTCAGACATTGAGTCGTTTTGCCGCTCCCAGAACGGCCAATTAATAAACGGACAGACATACTCCTACTCCCTTCTACATCTATTTATTTTTTATCCCTGTACAGAGCACTAAAAGCTAAATAAGGCCTAATACACAACATCACTTGTATATTAAGCCCTATTAATTAAAACGTCACCTTTATTCTATCCCTCTCTAGACCTCGCCGACTCACTGAGTGAAGCAAAGCTTCACGGTCCCCATATGCACCTGAAATCCCGCTTATCCCTCGCCACGCTGTCTGTCCATTTCTACCTTTTGATTCATCCTTACCTCTATCCGCTTGCCCACATACCAAAGAATCATAATCACAATCCCGACCACAATCGCCTTAAAAGGATTAGTAATCAATGAGCGAATATCATGACCGACATAGCTGATGGTAAAAATCATCACCAGTTTGCCTATCATAACGGCGAGCATGTATTGATAGATCCCTATCTTCGATAATCCGGCAACAATATTAACTACCGCCGATGGTGTAAACGGAAAACACAACAGGATAAATAACGGACCAAACCCATGTCGTTCAACCCACTGCATCAGCTTCTGCACTTGCCGATGCCTTTTAATAATTCGTAAAGCCTTCCTCTGACCAAAGCGTCTTACAAATAAAAAGACAAGCAAGGCACCCGTGACTGCCCCAACCCAGGAAAATAAAAAACCAAACCAAAGGCCAAAAGCATTTGTATTCGCCATTACAAACAGAACTAACGGTAAAAAAGGAAGGAATGCTTCAATCAATGGAAGTAATATCCCAGGGATAGGACCGAAGGAGCGATATTCATTGATTAACTTCATAATATTCTCAAGTGTAAGCCATTCTTTCAACGTATCAAAATCCATTTAAAGACTTCTCCTTATTTCAGCAAAAAAAGTACGATCACGGCCTCGATCTTTTTCACATCATATATAGATCATTGTACACCCCATATAGGAAAAATCAAAATTTGATCCGTCGAATTTACACTTGGAATTGCCCCTTAAAAAAGCAAGGATCGCTGGGCTCTTAGCCATTATTGTTTTAGAAATTCCGCAGCCTGTGAGTTTGCCTCGAGGTCAACTCTTAAGATCTCCCCAATTCCGGAGATCCTTTGCGGTTCAAACTCACCGTCCACCGGAATTCTGAGTGTGGCAATATTACGATTATCGCTATTTAAATAATCTTTTCCAATATATATTAGATCGGTTGTATTCAAATTCGTATTCACATACGGCTTCATGACACCAATTAACTTTGGCAGCTTTGACAGAGTTTGCAGGGAAGCAAATTGATCTGCTACCTCCTTCATCGCCTTTTGCTGGCGTTTGACACGATCGAAATCACCCATGGCGTCGTGACGAAAACGGACATAACCTAGCAGTTCTTCTCCATTTAAGTGCTGAACCCCAGGTTTAAGCGGTACATTTATATACTCAGTCATTTCCTTTTCCACTTCAATTTTAACTCCTTTCGGAAATGCCTCGTCAATCAATTGCATAAACCCTTCAAAATCTACAATCGCATAATATTGTGTATCCACATTAAAATTTTCTTTAATTGTTCGCCTGAGTAACTCCGGTCCTCCAAATGCGAATGCCGCATTAATCCTATTTTTTCCATAATCGGGTATATCTACGTATGTATCTCGCATAATGGAAATGAGCTTATAGGAGTGATTACTCGGATGATATTGGGCAATCATAATCGTATCTGAGCGGGCACTTTCTTCTCCCCTCGTATCACTTCCAATTAAAAGGATGTTCGTACCACCCTCCTGATCCTGTTCCCCGTTAAATTCATATATCCTCTGCTCTCCTGTTCTTTTCTGTGAATTCGAAACCCCTTGCTGAAACTGAATATAGATGTATAAAACACTTGCAAGAAGCAAAAATAAAAAAAGCAAAAAAATCCGCCGCCTGCGTCTCCTCCGTTTCCTTCTTCGCTTCTTTTCCTGATTAAATTTTTCATACCTCATATAAACTTACCCTTCCTGTTTAAATTTTGCTTTCATTCATAGGTATAGTGTGACATTTTTTATATTAAAATCTAAAATTCCATCAATCCCATTTCATATTATCATGGAAATCTAATTATTTACTAATCCTATCTGGAAAACACTTGAAACTGTTAGATGGATTAAACTTTATTAACAACACTTCAACTGATTTTATGTTATTAATAAATTAAATGTTGTAAAATAGACATGAAATAAAATAATATTTTTATAGTATAAAAGTTTTTTATGGATTTTCATAAAAATCCAAATATTCATATATTCATAATTTTATAAAAGTTCATCGTTTTGTAACATTTACGGAAGCGTTTGCATGGTAGAATAAAGAGGAATTCTTATCTTATAGTGAAAAGGGGAATGTGAGATGGAAAAATTCTGTAGCGTATGTCAAGCTAATTTCAAGGACGATGAGAAAGTAGTATTAGATATCATGGATACTTTAACACATGAAAAATGCTATAATGACAATGCTGGATTCATTGTTACTTCTGGCGAATTCAAAGAAATCTATGAATCTTACGCAGTTCATCTTGACTAATCCTTCATTTTGACTCAGTTATCAAATGGGAGGGTAACTGTGCTGCAAACCAGGACTTAATAGAGCTGTGTAATAAAGAATTACCTGTTTTTTAATTTTATAAAATAACAAATGAGGCTTGTACCAAAGGAGATTTTTTCCCTTAGTACAAGCCTCATTTTCATTTTCTGCTGCTGCCAATCCTTGTGAGTCTTTTCACATTTAAACCAAGCACCTGCTCTAGAAAAATTAATGTACAAACGAAAGGTGCTTGATATTATGACTTGCTTTATTGTATGATAGATACAGAACGCACGTTTGTATAATCAAAGGAGATGTAATTAGCATGACTAGAATTCCAGAGAATGATCGGGATTTAATGGAAAAGGCCATTTATCTGCCAATGGTATTAACTATTTTAAATCGCGATCTTTCCGTTGTTCATAAAAGTCCATTTAAATTAAAACAGCCCTACTTGGATCTAGTTGAGGAGACAATGAAGGTTATTCAAAAGGAGCTGAAAAATGTCAAACAGTATATGAGTAAAGAGAAACTGAATGTCCAGCAAATCAGCCATGACGATGCTTTTACCGGATTTCTATTTTATTATAAAGGCTATGAGGAACAACATAATTACTTCAATCCCCGTATACGCAACAAAGTTCAGGAACTTCTAAGCTTCTACCTTTTTAAGCGATACAAAACTCAATAACAGGGATCTTGAATAAAAACAGCCAAATACTCAATCAGCTTGCTGTTCTTTAAATACGCCTTCTCCCGGGGGTTCAATTAAATCATTCATCCTCCTCCGGCTTTCCAGGAGGCCTCTTATGTCTATTCAATGACTTATCATATGATGACGATATACCTCGTTCAGATATTCTCGCGTTATTTTTATATAGAGCATGGGAACTCCCTTGATTTTCATGATTTTTCTGAATTACTTTATTTCTTAAGGTCATTGTTTTATGCATTTGATTGATAAAAACATGCTGAGAAACAGAAATTTCTATCGTCTGATTATTGTGAAACCTAACTAAAATCTTCTTATTATCTTGCTTAGAAATATGATCAACGTGTATCGGATTAATCCAAATGCAGTCCGTATTATCCGGTGAAGTAGTTGGAAAAAAGTACATTTGATTTTCAGCGTTAATGGCGATTGGGACTTTCTGATAACGCCCAAGAATATAGCGGCTTCCATAAACTCTGCCTTCATAGCTGCTGGCATTATCCAAACAGCTCATTTTAATAAGCTCAGTTGGCTTAAGGGGTGAATGGAGTTCACCATCCAGTTGTAAAATCCGTGAATAGAGCTTATTTTCGTAACGCATAGGCTGAATCATCATCGTATATGTATTAATAACATAATAACGATTTTTTTTAGTCTTTGACATTAGATCATCTCCTTCAAATAGTTTTATTTACCAATAATATAATAACATAGTTCTTATTGCATAGGATGATTTTCATATAAAATATTTTATTTTTTATTTTCATTAAGTAGAAAGAACTACTTATGTTTTCAATGATTTATTTTCCAAAAATTTTAAAAATTCGGTTGAATAATGAGGAGGAATTCCATATAATATAAAAAAGCATCAGGGGTGATATGGATGAAAGACAATTCTTACACAGAGTTAATGAAATCCGGTGCCATGAGTAAAGGGAAAAAGAATTATATCCAAGACTTATATATTGAGATGCTGTTATCGGAGATCCTTTTGAAAGCGGAAAAGGAAAAGCTAATTGTACAAATTAATCAAGCACTTGATAATCGCAATGAAGAGACATTTATAACGCTGTCCTCCCAATTCTGCGAACTTTGTAAACGCTTCGGCACTTAATTTTTAGGAGGCATATCCAGCATTTCCTCACTATCCCTCCTTCAACATCTACCGTAAATCACTGCGAATGCCACTAGACAAATTCTTCTTTCCTGTCACTTTTTCCTTCCAACGACGTAAAAAACAACCTCCATTCATATAGAGGTTGTTTTTTTGATCCGATGCATATTTATTCTTTATTTCTTTGCTTAACCTCATATTCTTCCAGTGTTGAAATCCTTTCAAGCATGGTGGGGTGCCCATAACGGAAGAATTTCACCAAAAATGGCGGATTAACCTGGCTGAGCCCTGAACGGGTTAATTCCTGAAAAGAGGTAATGCCGGCTTGTGCATCCTGTGTCATTTCTATAGCATATCGATCTGCCCTCGTTTCTTGGTAACGGGAAATGCCATTTGAGATGGGTGCTGAAACAAATGTCAACATCGACAGCAATAGCAACAAAAGCGGCAAAGAACTAATGTCCTGAATCGATGAAGTTTTCAAGGCAGAGCCAAACCTCTTAATGCACCAATTCATTAATTTTGCGGTGATATAAAGCCCAAAGAAGCTAAAAATCAATGACTGCATAATGTTAAAAATGATATGCTTCTCTACATAGTGGGCCATTTCATGTGCCATAATAAACAAAATTTGTTCTTCATTTAACTTATTTATTGTCGTATCCCATAACACAATCCGGGCATTTGCTCCGATTCCATTTACATATGCATTCATTGCGTTCGTTTTCTCTGACATATTTACTTCGAAAACATGATCGGCGGGGATCTCTGCCCTTTCCGCTATTTCGAGAATTCTTGCTTCCAATTCTTTATTTTTCAAAGGATAAAAATCATTATAGAGCGGGTCAATAATCACTGGCTGAATAAACACGATAAATAAGGTAAATGGGACTGATAACAGCCACGCATAAAGCCACCATCGTTTTGCGCTTCTCTTTATCAGCCAGTAAAGAACCGCAACTGTAATGAGAAGAGAGGCGTAGCCTATCCAAAAATCAATCAATTCATCCTTCATCCATGAGGCAAAGGCTTGGGTTGATATATGATAGCTTTTCGATAAAGAATAGCTGATATAGCTTAATGGAAAGCTGGCAATAAAAGAGAAAACAGACAACCAAATCAAATAGATAGGCGTTTGCAGCCATTTATACTTAGCGGTTGAAACCGCCCAGTTTTTAAAGATCCTTGAAAGGCCTAATAAAAGGATAAATAAATAAAAAAGCCACTCAAACGGAACCGCAAGGAAATATAATAGATTCCGGATTTTTGAATATTCTTCACTTAGCATGAGTTCCCTGCCATTTAAAAAGGTGACTGGATCTGCTGTTGTTCCTTGATATTCAAACGGCAAACTTGTATCGGAAAAATAAAACAAATACCAATAAAAAAATAAGCCGTACAGGAAATAAGCCAGAACCCCATACAACCCTATCTTCCTCGCCATGTCCTTCCCCTCCCTGATGTACAACCACTATTATTAGTTTAGATACATTCGGGAGTTTTTAGAACACTGTAGCAAAAAAAGAGCCTGATCTCAAGATCAGACTGCTAAATTAATACCGCTCTGTCACTTGTCATTTTCTCTCCGCGAATTCGCTGGAATTCAGCAAGGAGTTTCTCAATCGTTAATTTCTTTTTCTCTTCCTCATCGGCTTGAAAGATAATCTGCCCTTTATCCATCATGATCAGCTTATTTCCTAAATCTAAGGCTTGCTGCATATTATGCGTTACCATTAAGGTTGTAAGATTATAGGTTTGGACAATTTCCTTTGTTAAGTTCGTAATTAATTCAGCGCGAGATGGGTCAAGTGCTGCAGTATGTTCATCGAGAAGAAGAATTTTCGGCTCAGTAAAGGTTGCCATTAATAAGGATAAGGCCTGTCTTTCTCCTCCGGATAATAAACCGACCTTTGCTCCTAATCGATTTTCAAGACCGAGATGCAGTGTCTCAAGTTTTTCTCTGAAGAAGTCTCTTCTTTTCTTCGAGACTCCTACCTTTAAGCCGCGTTGATTCGTTCTCATATAAGCAATCGCCAAATTTTCTTCTATCGTCATCGTTGGCGCCGTTCCTGCCATTGGATCTTGGAAAACGCGGCCTACCATTTTGGCCCGTTTATGTTCTTTTATATTCGTTACATTTTGTCCGTCTATCGTAATGGCACCAAGATCAGTCATTAATTTTCCTGAAACAATATTCAGTAAGGTTGATTTACCTGCTCCGTTACTGCCAATCACTGTGATAAAATCACCAGGCGCTAAATGAAGCGAAACCTGTTGGATAGCAATTTTTTCATCAGGAGTTCCCTCATTAAATACTTTAAAAATTTTATTTAAATGCAGCATTTTTTTCACCCTTTTTCAAAGAGCCCTGCTCTCATTTTATTGAATTCGTTTTTCAGATAATTGATTTCCCGTGAATGGAGTCTCGCTGTTACGATACGGCGTTATTCTCCATTGATTGCAGCATTCTTTGCTTTTTCCGCTGCCTTTCTTTATA
>CALGSR010000053.1 GCA_937902115.1 uncultured Bacillus sp.
CCACGAATGTGGTGTTCTCAATTGACGTTCATTAATAATAAAACTTACGTTGACATTTTTTCTGCTTTGTTTAGTTTTCAAAGAACAATCAGCTAATTTCATTCAGCGACACAAATCATTGTATCATCTTATTTCATCGAAGTCAACTGCACCGAAAATATTTCTTTGTAAAACATTTCGTATCAGCGACATTTATTATAATACCCAAAAGCTTCACAGAAGTCAACTTCTTTTTAAAACTTTTTTCTACCTTATTTCTACCCTATTGCTAAAGCCAAATAAAAAACTTCCCTTCTCTAAATTGCCAAAAGGAAAAGGGAAGTTAATATTACCATCCTATTCGACAGAAATCAACACTGATTTCACAATCTAAGTATTATATACCAAACAATCAGTTATTTACTTTATTTCCCCGCATCAGTTTTTTAAATTCCTTCATATCTTCTCCTACTTTAGGAACATGATTGAATGGATTTCGATTTTGTCCAAATTCTTTACTTGCACTAACTTGAACGCCCATTGCTGTGCTGCCAGTTGCCGTGGCATCATTAATCAGATCTTCCTTTTCACCATCAAAATGGGGGGTAGACTCAACGTGCTGGTTCCGTGTATTATCTGGCATATAGATCATCTCCTTCATTATTAACATGACTTTTCGGGAGAGGTTCTATACAGAAAACAACTTTAACAGCAAACAGGGCATCTCAATTATCATAAAAACGTCTACTATCTTTAGCTCTGCTGTATATGTTTACTTAAAAGTAGATCCAGTGCCTCTTTCATTTCATTTGATGTCACAATACAGCTAATCGGAAACCCCTTAGTATTAATAATTAATTCATACCCATCATTAACCTCATTTGTGTAGCCATAGAATTTATGACTTAGATCAATTGGAATAAACCGATACTCCTTTATCCTCTTCCAACGGACAAATCGTCCTCTGTCTAAAATCCCTTCGGCCTGGATGGCAAATACATTCAGAACATTTTCTCCATTAATCAAAGGTAAGAGCAGCATAGGATAGAGTAACCAATCGATAGATTCTGTTATTTTTCCATATACAAAAAGGGCAATGATAAATAGCAGTACAACGGAATAAATGATAATACCTGTTTTTCGTTTTGGATTAGCCGGGAAATCTAGTGATTTTTTGCGGATATTTCCTAATCGCTTTCATTTTTTCCTTAGCAGTTGGAAAAAGAATTCTCTTCTTCATTCTAAACAAACTCAAAATAAAGCGATAGCTAAAAAAGACAATTATGATTACAAAGACAATATCCATAAACACCTGCATCTCTCCACCACCATTTTCATCTAAATATTTCTAAAAAAGTTGGCTCGTACTTTGTATACGAACTGCACACAATAATGTTCCGAGTATTGGAAAATAACAATCCAGACCTGAGGGGCCATTGATGCAGACTGGCGCAATTATTAATACTAGCTTTGAAGATTATTGTGAATAATTCCACAATCTAGATGCGTTTTTAAACTATATAATGAAGGGAGTTACCAAACTTGAAATGAATTGAATGCTCCATGATGGCCGAGGTTGCACACTCGATGAGTGCAATGGAAGAAGAAATCCAATTCTGACCGAATATAAATCAAAAAAGCTTGAGCTTACAGCAGATAACCCGTTCGTTGCTCAAGCCTCTTTCTCCGGTTCAGGCAATTACTCCTTCATTCCCTTTCCCTTTGTTAAAGAATATCCCTCCTCCGATTGGTGAATATTAATTGTGACTAATAATTTTAAGAGTCGGAGGTAGCTCAGTGTGACTTTTTATCGGAAAGAAAAAACAATTATGGCTTCTGCTTATATGATCGGCATTTTTTTATTACTTAGATTTGTACCAAAGGATAAAATCCGTCATGCAACTGTAGCATTTTTATTAAAACAAATTATGACCTGGATTTTTGGGTTACTTGTTGTCGAGAAGGGGTTGATCGAATACCCTTATCGCCCTTTTTTCAAAAAAACATATAAAGCCAGCTTTGATTTTGAATTCTTTCTGTATCCCGTTCTTTCTGCTTTATTTAACATTCATTACCCTGAAAAAAGAAACATTTTGCTAAAGGCTTTATATTATTTTATGTATACATCACTTATTACCGGACCCGAAGTATTATTGGTTAAATACACGAAGTTAATTCGCTATAAAAAATGGCACTGGTATTGGAGTTTTATTACTATGTGGCTTTCTAATTACCTATCACATGTTTTTTATAAACGGATACTCTCTGATAATACAAGGTAATCGGCTCCCAAAACTTAAATTCCAGGCTTCGAAAGATCATATAATCACAAAAAAACTTATCCTAGCTGCTATTGAGCAGCTAGGATAAGTTTTTTTTGTTAAAGTATTATCGCTGGCTAGCACGAAAGCCTGCTTGCTCTGCTTCTTCCCGGCTGCAAAAATATTGTTCACCTTTAGAGGGATCAATCTGCGTCACATCATAATACTGCTGTCCCGGCATATGATAAATCTTATCACCTCTAGAGGAAATATTGCCTTTTATATTGCATTCGCCTGTCGGCTGTTCATTCAATTGCTTCTCGTTATTTTGTTCCGTCTTTTCCTCTTCCATGATTTCCGCATGGAAGCCATCCTTTTGGGCATAATTTTCTACACTCCAAATGCCGACACCCTTTGCCTGTGCTTCTTTTTGAATGGCATAATATTGGTCAACATATTTGGTATTGGGTGCATAAATATAAGCAACCCTTGCCAAGCCGTTGCGCAGCAGCTCTTCCTGGACACTCTTTCCATCAATATATAAGTAATACAGAAGGCGGCCATATTTGTCCCGATCACTAACATCCTTTTCAAGTTGAACCGTCTTTCCTTCGAGCATTTTCTTCGTAAAATCTTTCGCTTCTTGGCCAAATGGCTGTTCTCCTAGACGCGGGTGGTTCGTCTCAGGAGTGTCCACCAGTAAAAAACGCACAGCTTCGACTTGACCATTGATTCTTACCTTTATTGTATCGCCATCAGTGACAGATACTACTTCGGCGTCGAATGTTTTTCGATCTGATGGCGTCTCTGTTTCAGCTTGTGGCTCTTCCTCTTGCAAAGGCTCTGTATTAATAGGATCGGTTGCCCCCGTTGTTTTTTCCTCTTGCTGCACAACTTCCTTATTTGTTTCCTCTTTTTGTACAGTATCTAAGTCCCCGCTTCCGCATCCAACTAATACAGCAATGGATAGCAAAAGGGATATCATCCATTTCATTTTCTTCATTCCAACTCTCTCCTTTGTCATTTATACATAATAACACAAAGCTAGATTTAAGAGAGATTTGTTATGTAATTAAAAGGAAGGAGACAGCAAATGGGTGAAAGACACCTTATTACTTACATATCATAAAATAAAAGGATGACATTTATTGGAGGTTTTACAGGATGTGTACCGCCATTACATTGCAATCTATCCAGGGAGAGAACTTCTTTGGCAGAACGATGGATTTTTCCTATCCAATTGAACCTGGACTTTATGTCATACCGAGAAATTATGAATGGAATAGCCTTGCAACAATGAAAAAGTACATGAATGACTATAGCTTTATCTGCATCGGCCAAGAAACGGATGGGATGTTAGGTTTTTTTGATGGGGTTAATGAGCGAGGATTTGCTGCAGCAGTCTTATATTTTGAAGGTTACGCTAACTATGACTTGCCATTAGAAAGAAAAGAACCAATTGCTTCTCTAGATTTCCTCCACTATATCTTGGGCCGTTGTGGCTCAGTTGATGATGTAAAGGCTTTATTAAAAAACATCCGTATCGTAGGAATACCAGATCCTGTTACAAGAAAAGCCGCTCCCTTACATTGGATGGCAACCGATCGAAGCGGCAAAAGTGTTGTAATCGAACAAACGGAAACAGGTCTAGAAATCACCAATAACCCCATAGGAGTTATGGCGAATAGTCCTGACATTAACTGGCATATGACCAATCTAAGAAATTATATGGATGTGTCCACAACACAAAAAGATGAAGTGAATTGGGGAAATGTATCATTAACTCCATTCGGCCAAGGTGCAGGGACCAGACATCTTCCCGGTGGCTTCACATCTCCTGAGCGTTTCGTTCGCACGGCCTTTCTGAAAACACATGCAGCCGTTCCGGAAAACCGCTCAGAAGCAATAATGGCGTGCTTTCATCTGATAAATAGTGTATTTATTCCTAAAGGTATTGTTCTGACAGCTAGAGGTACTATTGACTATACAAAATATATTGCCTTTATCAATACCAATACATGTGAATATTACTTTAAAACCTATGAGAACAATCAAATTTTCACAGCCAGTCTTGGTGATTATAACATCCATGGCAAGCAGCCAGTCTTTCTCGGAAGCATCGTATTCCCTTTTGACATTGATAGTTAAGAGAAATACAAGAAAAGGCCAAAACCAACTCGAGCAATGACCTCCTGTTTCATGATTACCATAGCTTACTTCTCTCTGCCACTTTTCTCAGTTGCATTACCAACAAATATTCAGAGAAGTCTTCCCCCACTGAATAATGACTTTACTTTATTACTGGATTCTTTCACTCCTCTAATGACTGGGAAGAGAAGGCATTCCTGACTGTGACGGACTTCGAATCCTTTTTTGCAAATACCTCTGGATACCCATAGCTGCCATGTTCACTTAAATCCAGCCCCATTAACTCTTGTTCTTCTGTTACTCTAAGTCCGTTCATTACCTTTTTCATGACGAATAGAATCACAAAGGATACTGCAAAAGCATAGACAGCTGATACAGCAATTCCCATTGCTTGCACGCCAAGCTGGGCAAATCCTCCGCCATACAATAATCCTGCCTGCCCAACAGTTGCTAGCTCCGGTGTAGCAAAGAAGCCTGTTGATAAGGTTCCCCATACACCGGCAATTCCGTGAACCGAAAGAGCAAAAATCGGATCGTCTATTTTACGTTTATCAAAGAATCTAGCACTAAAGAAAACGATAATTCCCGCGATAGACCCGATAATAACCGAGGCCCATGTTTCCACGAAGGCACATGATGCTGTAATAGCAACAAGACCTGCCAATGTTCCATTTAACATCGTCGGGATATCAGATTTTCCTAATACGACCCATGAGATGAATAAAGCACTAACCGCTCCCGCTGCCGCGGCTAAAGCTGTATTTAAAGCAACAAAGGCAAAGAATCCGTCCTCTACTCCTAATGTACTGCCTGCATTGAAGCCAAACCAGCCAATGAAAAGAATCAAGACACCTAAAGCTGTGTAAACCTGATTATGTCCGCTTAATTGGTTGGCACTGCCATCACTATTGTATTTGCCCATTCTCGGTTTCAATAGCAGCGTTGCCGCCAAAGCTGCCATGGCACCTGTTAAATGAACAACGGTAGAGCCTGCAAAATCTTGCTTCCCGTGACTTGCCAGCCAGCCGCCGCCCCAGATCCAATGAGCGATGACCGGATAGACAAGGGCTGAAAAGAGGACCGCAAAGACAAGATACACGGAGAGCTTTGCCCGTTCGGCAAAGCCGCCAAAGGCAATAGCTAAAGATATGGCTGCAAATGCAAGCTGGAAAACAAAGAATGCTGTCGTTGAATAAGGGCTTCCTTCTGCCTCACTTCCTGAAAAGAAAAATTCTGACATACCGACAAATAAGTTCCCACTTTCACCAAATATAAATCCATAGCCTGCTGCCCAAAAAACAAGTGAGGCAATCCCAAATGAAAAGATCGTCTTTCCAGCAATATGACCGGCATTTTTCATCCGTGTCGATCCAGCCTCTAGTAAAATGAACCCACCTTGCATGAAAATGACCAAAATAGCTCCTAACATAATCCAAACACTATTCAAGTAAAACAAATCAGCCATATCTTTTCCCCCTTCTTAAATTTGTTGGGCCTGTAAATCTTTCATACCCTTGATGAAGGACATTAATTGTCTCTTACGTTAATGTTCGATTGTTCAAGCCATGTATTTTACCATGACAAATATAAGCAGCTTCTCCTCTTTTCCAAACATGACCTTGTTCATCCCATCGTATCGTCAAATCCCCGCCAGGTAGATGAACGGGTATGGGCACATATTGATCAAGTAAACCATTCAGTGTAGCAGCAACGACTGCGGCACAAGCACCTGTACCACAAGCCATCGTGATTCCTGAACCTCTTTCCCACACTCGGTAATCAAACTCCTGACGTCCCTTAATTTGCACAATCCCTACATTCACCCGCTCTGGGAATAGACTAGCGTATTCGATGACAGGACCTATTTTCTCTAAGGGAAACGAGTACACATCATCTACAAAAATAATCGCATGTGGATTGCCTATTGAAACGCAGGTCAGATGATATTCATTCTCACTAAAGATGTGTGGTTCATTAATGGCAGTTGTGTTTGGATCACCTCCCATCGGAATCATTCCTTTTAATAGTTTGGGTCTTCCCATATCCACGTTGATGTGTTGAACAGATTGCTGTTCATCCAAGCCCGCCTCTATGGCAACACTGACAATCCCACCTAAAGTTTCAATCGTAAAACAAGGTTTCACCGTATACTTGTGATCAAATAGATACTTCGCAACACAGCGCAAGCCATTGCCGCAATTCTTCGCCTCAGAACCATCTTCATTAAAAATCCTCATTTTATAATCAGCCATCTGTGACGGGCAAATGAGAATTATTCCATCGGAACCAATGCCGAAATTGATGTCAGATACCTTTCTTGAAAGCTCAGGATATTCCTGTTCATCCAGTACATTCTGCGGATCATCCAATTGATTAAAGAGACAATAGTTATTACCCAACCCATGCATTTTCGTAAAATCCACCCCATCATCCCTCCTTAAAAGATAGTGCTGTTAAATCTTGTTGTTGAGTCAAATATCGCCTAAAGCCAACGCAAAACATGTACTGGGTCTAAAAAATGAATTTAGCAGTACGAAGCCTTGCTCTTATCTCAGCAAAAATCCGCTTTTCCTCCTCCAATCCATCCGCTTGAAAGGTAACAGAAAATCGTACATATGGACCGGCATCGTCCCATGGTACCGTTGAAATGAAATGCTCATTAATTAAATAGCTGCTGAAATCCTCTGCGGAATGAAATTCGGGGCCGTTTTCTACTGCTCTTGGAATCTTGGCATAGAGGAAAAAGGAGCCTTTTGGTTTGTTCGCCGCAAATCCGTATTCTTGTAAAATAGCTGCAAGATACTCATGGCGCCGTGAATATTTCCCGGCTGTTTCTTCTGTGATTTCTGGATTAGATAAAGCATAGACTGCAGCCTTCTGAATTGGAATAAATTGACCGGAATCGCAATTATCCTTTACCGCAGCAAATGCAGAGACCAGTTTGGCATTCCCCGCAATAAATCCAATGCGCCACCCGGTCATATTGAAGGATTTTGATAAAGAATGCAGCTCTACACCAACCTCTTTCGCCCCAGGAACAGATAAGAAACTAAGCGGCTGTTCCCCATCAAATACAAGGGCAGCATAGGCAGCATCGTGGACAACAATAAGCTCATGTTTTTTAGCAAACTGGACAACCTCTGCAAAAAATTCTTTAGTTGCCGTTGCCCCTGTTGGATTGTTTGGGTAGTTTAAATAAAGTAATTTTGTCCTTTTCAATACAGCTTCAGACAATGAATTTAACTTTGGGAGAAAGGCATTTTCCTCTAATAGCGGTAAATACACGACTTCCCCGCCGAGGTATTTCGTATGTGTGCCTAAAATGGGGTAGTTTGGTAATGGCATGATTGTCACATCACCAGGGTTGATAAAGGCTGTTGGCAACATAGCCAATGCTGATTTAGAGCCAATGACGTGATTAATCTCCGTTTCAGGATCAAGTCCGCCTACCTTGAATACCTCTTTCATATAAACTGCGGCAGCCTGCTTAAATTCAAGTATTCCGTTATCAGCGTAGTAGCGGTTTTCTGGGATTTTTGCTTCTTCAGCTAATTTACTAATGATTCGATCATCAGCCATTGCATCCGGTTCACCGACACCTAAGTCAATTAGAGTTTTCCTTTGATTTCTTTTTAATACTTCCCGCTTTGCCCTTTTTATTTTTTCAAATTTATAGGTTTCATCCTTCAGTCCAAATTGCGTGCCGCCTATTCGCTCTGCAAATATATGTTGCAGATAATCCATTTTTATCATCTTGAAGTCCCCCAATATTTTCGCTTTGCCTTTGTAGTCTTAATGATATTACTTTGAAAAGCAGATGTATTTGCAGTTATCGCTCTAACATTTGCACTTTTTTGAAAGGCTACCCTGGAAATATCCCCAAAAAAGGGCAAAAGGGTACCTTAGGACGACCGCAGAGCCTTCTCGACACTTCGTGCCTGCGGGGTCTCGTCTGTCTCGCTGTGACTTTCGCAGGAGTCTACGTGCCTTCCACTCCAATCAACAAGTCCCCCAAAATCAACATT
>CALGSR010000054.1 GCA_937902115.1 uncultured Bacillus sp.
TCAAGCAACTTATATTTTTAAACTAAAAGCAACAATGTCTGAGAAAAGAGCCTTTACAAAAGAGTTTAAGAAGGCAGAGTATTTAGGAAAAAGATAGCAATCGTTCCTGGACCTGTGTGGGAACCGATAACAGCTCCAATGTCAGTAATCAGTACATCTTTCGCACCAAAAGCCTCTTCTATTAGTTTTTTCACGTCTGCGGCTGTTGCAGCATCATCTGCATGGCTGATCCCGATGGTTTGCTGGTCTAAGTGTACCCCGCGTTCTGCCATCACTTCAATAATCCGCTTGAGCAGTTTCTTCTTGCCGCGTATCTTTTCGAGCGGAACGAGCTTTCCATCCTCTACATTTAATAGCGGCTTAATATTTAATAATCCGCCAAGAAACGCAGAGGCCTTTGAAACCCGTCCTCCTTTTGCTAAATAATCCAGATCCTCGACCGTAAATAAATGTTCCATATGGGAAGCAAGGAATTCTGTTCTTTTTATTATTTCTTCATAGGACGTATTTGCAACTGCTAAACGGGCTGCTTCTATAACTACCAATCCTTGACCAAGCGAGGCGCATTTCGTGTCAATAATGGTGCATTGGAAGTCAGGATAGTTTTCTTTTACTTGCTCTAAAATCATGGCTGCCGTTTGATATGTACCTGATAATTGTGAGGAAAAGGCGATATAAATTCCTTGTTCATTATTTTGTGCCATTTCTGTAAAAGTCTTTTCAAAGTTCAGTGGAGAGACCTGGGAAGTTTTTGGCTGTTGCCCATTGCGAATCGCATCATAGATCGCTTTCGGTTTAATGCTTAACTGATCTTCATACTCTTCTTCATTCAGTAAAACTTTTAATGGGAAAAATGTAACATGGTTTTCTTCATAAAAATGTAATGGCAAGTCACAGCCGCTGTCAGTCAAAATTTTAACAGTCATAGGATTCACCTTCTTCAAGAATTTAATGGAAACGAACCGTGCTGAAGCTTATTAAAAGTGTATCATTTAATGATTTCTGATTAAAGAGATATCCTATGCGTTGGAAAAAAACAAAGCTGACGCTCGCGTCAGCTTTGTTTGGTTTTATCTATGATTGTACGTTGTCTAACTCTTTTTGCAGTTCGTGGAGCTGCTCTTGTTCAGCAGGGGTCGTGTTAGCCCACGCTGAAGATAGGGCGTTTTTTGCTTTGGTAACAGCTTCCGGCTTACTGTGTGAATCGCAATTCTTCGCTAAATCAACAAAGATGCGCGCTTCTTGAAAAAGTCTGTTTCCCATTGCTAAATACCTCCACGTGAAGATTCGTTCACATTGGACATTTTAAAGGCTTCAGCCTCGGCATAGGTCATGTGATACGGGATACGTTCAGCATGTTTTGATACGGAGTCAACACCTTGCTGTACAAAACGTTTTGATTTGTTTCGTTTACCCATATGAATCCCCTCCAAAAAAGAGTTTGAAGCTTATCTGAGCTTCGTTTATAGTATGTTCAATTTTTTGAATAATAGGAGAGAAGATTTTGGTAAATCAAATGGCTTTTAAGTTTAATACATCATTTAGGTAATGGGCCACACCGTCTTCTTCATTGGATAAGGTTACATCATTGGCGATATTTTTTACTTCATCAATTCCATTGCCCATGGCAACGCCGCGGCCTGCATATTCCAGCATTTCTAAATCATTGTCTTCATCTCCAAAAGCAATGATCCTTGAAGGAGGAATATCAAAATAGTCTGAGGTATGTTTAATACCAACTGCTTTATTCAGTCCTCGTTTAATGATTTCGATTACTGGAAAAGGTGCACCCCAGCTGCGATGTTCAATGACCTCTGCATGGACATCTGCCAAATAACTGCGGATTTTCTTGACCTGGTTCTCCTCAGAGTGAATGAGCATACTAGTCGGCGAGGCATTTAAGAATTTGCGCAAATCTCCGGTTGTGATGTGTGGATCACCGAAGCTGAGCAAATCAAGCAGTTTCTCATCATGATAGTGAAGGTAAACATCGTCAATCACTTCAGCAATAATATTATAAAATTCGAAGGAATTACAGGCATCGACTATATCCTTTGCGACAGATATTTCAAGAGGAGTATGATGAATTCCCCAGTTTTGATCCTTTGGGTGATGGACAAATGCACCGTTAAAATTCACGATAGGTGTGTCTAAATTCAATTCATGATAATAGATTTCTGAAGAGCGAAATGGACGGCCGGTTGCAATCATGACAACATGTCCCTGTTCCTTTGCCTTGCTGATGACTCTTTTTGTTTTATCAGAAATGGTTTTATCATCCTTTAAAAGCGTTCCATCTAAATCGAGTGCAATTAAATGTTTATCCATGTAACTCTCCCTCCCAATCATGCTCGTCTCAATTATTTCAAAAGAAGATTGATTTTTGAAATAATTCCTATATTCTATTTAGTTTAATCCTTTTAGAAATGAATTTCCACTTGTTACACTTGGTGTGGTTCATTGTGATTTATATTTTGAACAATGATATAATGTTTTACTATAAAATATTGGTCACGATTATTTTAACAACCGATTGTTAACTAATTACTTTTTGATTGTTAAATATTCATTATTTTACAGGCGGGACGGAGGATGTAACTGTGATTATTGTTGAAAATAAGTTTGTCGAACACATTCCTGTTTTACATATAGTAAGTAGAGAGC
>CALGSR010000055.1 GCA_937902115.1 uncultured Bacillus sp.
CGAGGAATTACGGCACCGTTTAAATGAATTAGCCCATGAACAGCTTCAAGATGAAGATTTGATTCCTGTCACGAATATTGATACGGAAGTCAGCTTGCAGGATATCGATTTAACATCGATTGAAGAAATGAATAAGCTGGCTCCATATGGGATGGAGAATCCAAAACCGAAGGTTGTCATTCAAGATGTTAATTTCGCTAATTTACGGAAAATCGGCGCGGATAAGAATCATTTGAAAATTTCATTTGAACAAGAGGGAGCTTCATTGGATGGCGTTGGGTTTGGTCTGGGTGAATTAACGAACCATATTTCACCGAGTGCCAGAGTATCGGTGATCGGGGAACTTTCAGTAAATGAATGGAATAACATGAAAAAGCCGCAAATCTTTGTTCAAGATCTCTCCGTCAAGGAGTGGCAGTTATTTGACTGGCGCGGCTCACGAAAGCCTCAGCAGTTCGCTGCTTCATTGCCCCAGGAGAGGACAAAGTGGATTGTTTTTCAAAAGGAAAACGTAATCCAGCTGCAGAAACACATTGAAAATGAACAAATTCTTTGGATTTCCTCTGTGGAACAAGCGGAACAGACGGTTCTCGATTTATGTAATATCGTGTTGTATGATTTGCCTTCAAATAAAGAATTGATTGTTAGCTTGTTTTCAGAGAAACAAGCGGCTAGAATATATGCCCATTTCTATAAAAAGGATAGCGACTTTTTCTCTACTATGCCGACAAGAGAGCACTTTAAGTGGTATTACGCGCTATTATTAAAAAGAAATCCATTTGACTTGAAGCGATATGGAAATGATTTGGCAAAATACCGTGGTTGGACGAGAGAAACAGTAGATTTCATGTCAAAGGTGTTTTTTGAACTGGATTTTGTTACAATGAATAATGGTCTTATAACATTAAATAAAAATGTACCGAAACGTGATTTAGCAGAATCTGATTCCTATCAGGAAAAGTATTCGCAAATTCAACTGGAGAAGGATCTGTTATATTCATCGTATCCACAATTGAAAAATTGGTTTGATCAGATCATCCATGGAACGGTGAAACTCGAGGAGGCAGAGAGCAAGAATGGACTTAAAAAAGTATATTAAAATTGTCGAAGACTATCCAAATCCTGGTATTAGCTTTAAGGACATTACCCCATTAATGGATAATGGAGCCGCATTTAAGTATGCCACTGATCAAATTGTAGAATATGCCCGTGATAAGAACATTGATTTGATTGTTGGACCTGAAGCGAGGGGCTTTATTGTCGGCTGTCCGGTAGCCTATGCTCTTGGCCTAGGATTTTCACCTGTTCGTAAAGAAGGAAAGTTGCCGCGTGAAACGATTAAAGTGAACTATGGCCTTGAATATGGACAAGATGTACTAACAATTCATAAAGATGCGATAAAACCTGGACAAAGAGTGCTTATTACAGATGATTTACTGGCAACAGGCGGCACAATTCAAGCAACCGTACAATTAGTGGAAAAGCTCGGCGGAATTGTAGCCGGTCTTGCTTTCTTCATTGAATTAACAGAATTGAATGGACGCAGCAAACTTGAAGGTCATGATATATTAACCTTAATGTCATACTAACTTTATTCAGCAGAAATTCCTAACTTTTGTAAGTACTAGGATGAATGAAATAACTTCACCAATTTCGTGGAAAATCAACCCTCGGCTGAATAAAGTTAAGCCTCCGGCAGATGCCACGATTTTTTCAAAGGAAGTTTTTCGAGAAAACTCGAAAAAAATCGGGCGCAAATACGCCAAGGCGTATTTGATAAGGATTAGAGCGCTTACAAAGGGGGCGCTCTTTTGCTATATTTACAGTCCTTTTCGTAATTTATCGAAAAATGAAATCTATTGC
>CALGSR010000056.1 GCA_937902115.1 uncultured Bacillus sp.
CCTAAGGTGCGCGAAGTGCCTGCAACGGAAATCAACAACCAGGTTTAACAGAGCCTTAAATTAAAAGCAACAATGTCTGAGAAAAGAGCCTTATTAAAACATGAAAAAGTATATAATGAAACATAACGGTATCCATTCAATATATAATTAATCTCATAATAACTAAGGCCGCACAAAATAGTATGATGGGAGGATCTTGAATGAAATTACTGCAATCTGTGGTGGTAAAACAAGTATTGACAGAAAAAAGCAAAGGTGAACTTCAAGATAAATATCATACGAACAGGCTTCAGCTGCAAAAAGAATGTGATCAGCTTCGCTTTGAACTCAAAAAACTAGAAAAAGAGAAAAAATTCCAACAGCAAAGTCTCCGAAGACAATTTGAGCAGGAAATTCAAAAAAGGCAGGAGAAAGTAAAACTAATTGATTTTCAATTAGAACAATTACATATGCTACCGTTAGGAAGCGAATTAAAGGAAAAAGAAGTTCAAGCATTAGTGGAAGTTGAGATAGGCGCAAATTGGAGTGACATCACGAGGTGTCGAACGATTGTCATTAAAGACGATATTGTGCAAGAAATACGCTAGAGGTGAAGACCTATATGGAAAAGTGGTTTAATGTTGGAAAAATAGTGAATACCCACGGAATCAGAGGCGAAGTACGCGTTATTTCGAAAACGGATTTCCCTGAAGAACGATATAAAAAAGGCAATACATTATTTTTATTTATACCGGAGCGGGAGGAATCTTTACCGTTAACGATTCAATCACATCGGGTTCATAAAAACTTTGATTTGCTGACTTTCGCTGGTTATGACAATATTAACCAAGTGGAAGCGTTTAAAGGCGGGATTTTAAAGGTGCCTGAAAGTCAGCTCGGCAAGCTCAATGAGGACGAATATTATTTCCATGAAATTATTGGCTGTACGATTATCACTGATGCGGGTGAAGAAATTGGTCAGGTGAAGGAAATCTTGACACCTGGAGCCAATGATGTATGGGTAGTAAAAGGAAAAGGCTCTAAAGAGTATTATATTCCCTACATTGACGATGTTGTGCAAGAAATTAATATAGAAGAGAAGAAAATTATGATTACGCCACTTGAAGGATTGCTGTCATGATGAAACTAGATGTGCTAACCCTTTTTCCGGAAATGTTCACGGGTGTATTCGGAGAATCTATTTTAAAAAGGGCAGAGGAAACAGAGGCTGCTGCCTATCGAGTGATTAACTTTCGCGAATATGCCGATAATAAACATAACACAGTTGACGATTATCCGTATGGCGGCGGCGCAGGAATGGTCTTAAAACCTCAGCCTATTTTCGATGCAGTTGCTGATCTTGTGGGGAATTCTGATTCAAAGCGGCCTCGCGTGATTCTCATGTGCCCGCAAGGGGAACGATATACGCAAAAAAAGGCAGAGGAACTGGCGCAAGAGGAACATTTGATTTTTATTTGCGGCCATTATGAAGGTTATGATGAAAGAATTCGGGAACATGTGGTAACAGATGAAATCTCCATTGGGGATTTTGTGCTGACAGGCGGCGAACTGGGAGCCATGGTCGTCATTGACAGCGTTGTACGTCTCTTGTCTGGTGTGTTAGGCAATGAAGAGTCCCATATGAAGGATTCCTTTAGCACAGGCTTGTTAGAGCATCCTCATTACACACGTCCTGCTGACTTTAGGGGCATGAAGGTTCCTGATGTCCTCATTTCAGGCAATCACCGCTTAATTGAAGAGTGGAGAACGAAGGAATCACTCCGTAGAACGTATTTACGGCGTCCTGATTTATTAGATGACTTTCCGCTGGATGAACAGCAGAAAAAATGGCTTGAAGAAATTAAAAACGAGAAGAATTAATGTTGAATTTGCTGTTTGGTTATGGTAAAATATTTTTTGTGACTTAGACTGGTATTCCGGTTTTGTCTTATAACGATGTTCCGCTGCATTGGTAATCGGATTATGCAAGAGCATCCGGGAGGAGTTGAAAACGATGCATAAATTAATTCAAGAAATTACACAAGAACAACTTCGTTCTGATCTTCCTACATTCCGTCCTGGTGACACTGTACGTGTACACGTAAAAGTTGTTGAGGGAACACGTGAACGTATTCAGATTTTTGAAGGTGTTGTAATTAAGCGTCGTGGTGGTGGAATTAGCGAAACTTTCACAGTTCGTAAAATTTCTTACGGAGTAGGCGTTGAGCGTACTTTCCCTGTTCACACACCAAAAATTGCGAAGCTTGAAGTAATGCGCCGCGGTAAAGTCCGTCGTGCGAAACTTTACTATCTGCGTAACCTGCGCGGTAAAAAAGCTCGTATCAAAGAAATTCGATAAGAGAGTTGAAAAGGGAGCTTGGTTTACAGGCTCCTTTTTTTCGGCTAAACTTTTATTTTATTATGTTTTCTTCGTTTAATCATGTAAAATACTTATATAAAAATTTAGTTCATTATGCAAATATTAATTACCTGAGAATGGCAGGGGAATGCGATTGGCAAAGAAAAAAAATGAATTATGGGAATGGATTAAAGCACTATTAATTGCTGTGTTATTAGCTATTGTGATTCGCTATTTTTTATTTGCTCCAATTGTAGTGGACGGGCTGTCGATGATGCCTACACTGCATGATCAGGACAGGATGATTGTCAATAAATTCAGCTATACGATCGGTGAACCAAAGCGTTTTGATATTATT
>CALGSR010000057.1 GCA_937902115.1 uncultured Bacillus sp.
ACTGATGAATCAGTTGGAGGTTTCCCGTAACGAGGACGGCAACGGTTATGCAATTATTCAGCGCGACATACGAATGCAGCCGGAGAGCATCATCCCCGTCAACGCTGCCTATGTTACACCGTTCATGAATTCTGATGACGGCGCTTTGTGGTATGAGGTAAGGGGCGCAAATGGCAACATCTACATCCACAATTTGAATATGATCCACGTTAAACACATTTCGGGAGTATCACGATTGAAAGGTATTCGTCCACTCGATGTGCTGAAAAATACAATTCAGTATGATAAGGCCGTCCAGGAATTCTCTCTTTCTGAAATGCAGAAAAAAGACAGTTTTATATTGGAGTACGGTGCCCATGTGGATAAAGAGGTACGGGATAACATTGTTGCTGACTTCCGTAGATTTTACGCTGAAAACGGCGGAGTGCTTTTCCAAGAACCCGGAGTGAAAGTTGAAGAAATAGAAAGAACATACAATGCAACCGATACGTTGGCATCCGAACGAGTAACACGTTCACGGGTGGCCAACGTTTTTAATGTTCCGGTTTCCTTCCTAAATGACACGGAGGGTACGTCATACGCTTCCAATGAACAGATGATGATTCAGTTCGTTCAGATGACTTTGACACCGATTGTGCGGCAATACGAGCACGAATTTAACCGTAAATTGCTTACGGCGGCCGATCGGAAGGCGGGTATGTACTTCAAATTCAATCTTGGCGGCTTGTTACGTGGAGATACGGCGGCACGAACAGCATTTTATCAGACGATGTTGCGATCGGGTGGAATGGAACCGGACGAGGTCCGTAGATTGGAAGATTTGCCACCGAAAGGCGGTATGGCTTCTGAACTTTGGATTTCCGGTGACCTTTATCCAATTAATATGGATCCGACATCAAGAAAATCAACCTCGAAAGGCGGTGAGAATGAGAATGGGGAAAAAGCATAAACAGAATAAGTTTTTCAGTATGAAAGCGTCAGCGGATGGTAAATCAGCAGACGTTTTTATTTATGGAGAAATCACGAAATATGCTTGGGAAGAATACGGCGAAATGTCCTCCACAATGTTTAAAAATGAGTTGGACGGCTTAGGTGAGGTAGACATTATCCACCTATACATTAACAGTCCGGGCGGTTCAGTCTTCGAAGGTGTGACGATTTATAACATGTTGAAGCGTCATAAAGCTCGAATCATAGTCCATGTGGATGCCGTCGCAGCATCAATTGCTTCTGTTATCGCTATGGCTGGTGATGAGGTTCGTATGCCATCAAATTCTGTATTAATGATCCATAACGCTTTAATTGGACCTATTTGGGGGAATGCGCAGGAATTGCGGAAACATGCAGATGACGTCGAACGCATCTCTCAATCTTCAATGACAACATATTTGGGTAAAGCGGGCGATAAGCTCACCGAGGAAAAATTGCAAGAACTGCTTGACGCTGAAACTTGGTTATCTGCTGAACAGGCATTTGACTATGGGCTTTGTGATGTTGTGGAAGAAGCAAATCAAATGGCTGCATCTATTAGCGATGATCTATTTGCTAAGTATAAGAATGTACCAGAGCAATATAAACAATCCCAACCGTCTGCTAGTATTTCGGCGGAAGCATTGTCGGAAAAACAGGGGATTATCGAAGAAATTAAACAAAATATCCTTTATAGGAACTCAATATTAGGAGGAATATAATATGACACAAACATTTCAAGAATTGAAAATTAGCCAATCGAATATGGGGCAATATCTCAACAAATTAGAAACTCAATTGATGGAAATGGTAGGAGACATGACCAATACCACTAGCGAAGAGATGAAGGCCCACCAAAGTAAAATCGAGGATGCGCAAATGCGTTTTGATGTAATTACGCAACAAGTAAATAAAATTGAAGCTGAACAAAAAGCGAAATTTGCTCAACAAGCACAACAGCAACAATTAGGACTCGGGGGCATTGATGATCCAAAACAAAAAGTTGTCCATGCGAAAGCAGAATTGATTAAAGCAACGATTCGTAATCAACCGGTTCCGACCGATGTAATGCAAGTCCTTGGCGATCGTAACAATACAGGCGGAGAGAAACTTCTACCTACTACAATGTCCGATCAATTGTTGATGGAGCCATTAGTGAAAAATCCACTTCGTGAGATTTCAACATACACCAATCTTATGAATTTGGAAGTACCAAAAATTTCTTTCCAGCTGGACGATGATGATTTTATTGCTGACACAGAAACGGCGAAGGAAATGAAATCCACTGGCGACGTTGTGAAATTTGAGCGTCACAAATTCAAAGTGTTTGCTCCGGTTTCTGAAACGGTATTGCGCGGTACTGACGTGAATTTAGTTCAATCCGTTGAACGTGCTTTAGAATCTGGTCTTGCTGCAAAAGAAAAGAAGGTTGCCTTTACGAAGACTCCTAAACCTGGCGAAGAGCATATGTCCTTCTATCAATCTGGTGCAACGGCTATCAAAGAAGTGGAAGGTGCAAACATTTATGAAGCAATCGTCAATGCACTTGCGGATCTTCATGAGGACTACCGTGAAAATGCAAAAATCGTCATGAACTATGCCGACTATACGAAAGTCGTTAAGTTCTTGAATAACGGAAATTCCACATACTTCGCGGCTCCACCTGAAACTGTATGGGGCAAGAAAGTCATTTTCGTTGATGCGGCAACAGATCCAATCGTCGGGGATTTCTCTTACTCCCACTTCAACTATGACTTGGACGTGCTATTCGAACGTGACAAAAACGTTCGTACAGGCATCGAAGATTTTGTCTTGACGGCCTATGTGGATCACCAAATCAAATTGAAATCTGCATTCCGTATTGCGAAGGTTTCAGTAACTCCGGAGCCATGATCGATTGTGGAAGACAAACAAGAGAGGTGAAGATAATTGACCATTAAAGTATTGAATACCTTCAAGGAAAAGGAGCACAAAGGGACCATTTACCAGATAGGCGACACATACCCGAAAGGTAAATTCAAAGCTGATCCAAAGCGCGTATCGTTTTTACAGGAAGAACATCCTGTATACGGTGTGCGCTTTTTGAGTACTCCGGAATCCACTTCCACTTCCTCAGATGTGGAGGACAAAGAGCCTGTGAAAAAGTCGTCTGCCAAGGCAAAGAAAAGTGATGCCAAATGAGTGCATTTTTGGATGAATTGAAAGATTATCTACGCATTGATGGGGATGAAGATGATTCATCCCTTTCTTTGTTTCTACAATCAGCAATTTCATTTGTGGAAAGGGCAGGAGTTAAAAAGCCGGCCGATCCGTTTGAAACAATCGATGATGTGGATGTCCATTCACAGTACCGTCTGGCCGTCCTGATGCTCGCTACACACTGGTACGAGAATAGATTGGTCATTACGCCATCTATCGCCAAAGTCGAACAGACGCCGATTCCTTACGGTCTGGAATCTATGATTCTTCAATTGAAATGGGTTGACAGGGCATGAATGAACGTTACGGCAACAATCCGGCCAACTTGAAGCATCGTATCACTTTCCTCAATCCACCCGGCGCTATTGTTGGCGGTTGGCCCTCCACAGAATGGACCGAACACGTCACTGTGCGGGCTGAAATTAAAACGTTGAAAGGTAATCGTGTATTTGATGCAGCGGCCGTTCAAATGCAGGATATGAAAACGTTCGGTATTCGTTATCGAAAAGATGTCAACGACATGATGCGGATCCGGCATAAAGGCAAATATTACGATATCACTTCTATGACAAATGACGACGAAAACAACCAATGGTACACGATCCTTGTTCGGGAGGTGCTGTGATTGTGGAGATAAAAGTGGATGGTTTAGACAACATTTTACAGAATCTTATGAGCTTGAATATAGACGAAAAAGTAGAAAATCGGGCGCTAAGAAAAGCGGCTAAAATTACACAAGAAGCAGTTATAAAAGAAGCGCCTATCGACAAAAGGAATCCACCTGATCATGGTTCTCTCCATAAAAATATAAAAATAACAAATTACAAAGATGGAGAAGTTACTATTCATACCGGAGGTGCCTACCACGCTCACCTTGTAGAGTTCGGGCGTTCAGGGGGTAGTACAAAGCCGAAAAAAGGCAAAAAAAATAGTGTTTCGTGGGGTCCAACAGCACCGAATCCGTTTTTCGCTCGCGGTTTTGGTGCAAGTCATACGGAGGCTAAACAAGCCATGATCGATGAGATTCAGAGGGAGTTGAAGCTATGAGGGATATTGTGGACTTCATTTCTTCCACACTTGCTCCAATTGGCGTTCCGGCTGTTTTCCAAGCTTATCCGACGGGGATCGAACCACCATCTCAATACATTACCTTTTTGGAATACAGCACGAACCCTGACCTTGAAGCGGCAGACGAGGAAATCACTACTGAAAGATTGGTCCAATTA
>CALGSR010000058.1 GCA_937902115.1 uncultured Bacillus sp.
TCTTTATTCATGTTAAGGGCTTAATAAATACAGAAGCCCTATTTTTATTTCGCTCTTAAACAATCTCTAGTTCACGAAGCTTTTCTGCTGGTACGACACCGTCATTCCAGCCGCGGACCTCATAATATTCTTTTAACATAATATCCATCCGGCTGACAAGACCTTCACTGTTGCCCGTTCCAGGTTCTTCAGTGAAACGCTTAGGCAGGAAGTCATCTTCAGGTTTGTCAAATCCGGCAAGGTTATTATAATGACGTTCCAGATTATAAATTCTTTCACCGGCTTTCATGACATCATCCGCTGTTAATTGAATTCCAGTCATTGTACTATACTGTTCAGCATAATGCTCGGCATTTTCAGAGAAGGATGAGAATTTACATAAATCCATTGAATCAGAGAAGGCATGTAAATCTTGGAATACTCTTAATAGCTCTGCTTTTCCTTCTGCTTGCAAACGATCAGTTGGTTCCGGAATCCCGGCGATTTCACTGGCAACGGTATAGCCGCGTAAATGGCAGGCACCACGGTTGCTTGTTGCATAGCCAAGACCGATCCCTTGAATCCCCCGAGGGTCGTAGGCAGGGATAGACTGTCCTTTAACGGACATAGAGATTTCAGGAGCTCCCCAGCTGGCTGCAGCGCGGTAAGGACCAGTTGCAAGCAAATCACCGATACCTTCACGGAAAACGATTTTCTTCGTTAATTCAATCATGCCGTCAATGTCGCCCCATTCAAGCTTCTCATCCACTAAACCCTTTTCCGAAGCTTCCATTGTGACAGAGAAGGCATGTCCGAGTTCAATCGTATCTAGACCATATTCATTACATAGATCGATCAGGTAGGCAATGGCTTTGGCATCATCAACTAAGCAGTTTGAGCCAAGTGCGAAAGCAGATTCAAACTCAACGCTTTCTACTCTTGTTTGATATTTACCATCTTTTACTTCAACTTCGATTTTACATCCTACCGGGCAGGCATGACAGGTATTGTTTGCGACAAGAATATTCTCATTGACAAACTCACCACTGATTTTGTCCGCTTTATCCCAGTGTGAAACTTGTGAATTTTTTGTCGGTAGTGCTCCTACTTCATTAATTAAGTTCATTAATACGTTTGTGCCATAAACAGAAAGTCCGCCCTTGTTTGGTGCTGTTAATCCGCCGTCAAGAATGGCTTTAACCGCTTTTTTGTTTGCCGCCTTATATTCGTTATCTAATTTTGGCTGCGGCATATTTCCTTTTTGTGCTGCTTTTATTACAATAGCTTTTAAGTTTTTATAGCCGGCTACTGCACCGCTGCCGCCGCGTCCTGCTGCCCGATCATGTTCATTCATGAATCCCGCATAGTGAACCTGGTTTTCGCCGGCTTGGCCAATGGTCATGATACTTAGGTCTTCCTTACCGTATTTCTCTTGCATTGCTTTAACCGTTGCGCGTGTGCTCTTTCCCCATAAATCAGAAGCATCGCGAAGCTCTGCTTTCCCGTTTTCGATATAAAGGTAAACAGGATGGTCACTTTTCCCTTTGAAAATAACATTGTCGACTCCGGCCCACTTCAAACGGGCAGCTGTCCAGCCTCCCATATGGGAATCAGCTACCGTTCCTGTTAGAGGGGATTTTGTTACAACGCAAAGTCGTCCGCTCATCGATGAACGTGAACCGGTAACAGGTCCCGTCATGATACATAGCATATTTTCTTCAGAGAGCGGTTCAACTTTTGGACCGTTATCAAGAACGTATTTGACACCAAGACCACGCCCGCCAATGTATTTTTTTGCAAGCTCCTCATTAATTGGCCGATAGTTTATCGATCCGTTAGTTAAATCAACTAGAACTTCATTATTCATAAAACCGCCTAGATTCATAACCTCTCCCCTTCTTCCTGTATATTTAGATTATTCCGCTGTTAAATGTTATTGTGGTATAATCTACATGTTAATTTTACATTTATTCTAATAATTATAATATGTCTAAAATTAAAACTATTATATCATCTTAGAACAAAACTAAACAATACTATACAATACTAAATTGACTAGAAAATAATACAGGGAGAGGATAATAATGGAGGAATCATTGATGCGCTATTCACGGCAGATTCTATTTCAGCCGATTGGGAGCGAAGGGCAGAAAAAATTAATAAACAGCAGGGCTGTGATTGTTGGAATGGGTGCTTTAGGAACGGTTATTGCGAACCATCTAGTCCGATCAGGTATTGGATTCGTCCGTATAATCGATCGTGATTTAGTTGAATACTCTAATCTGCAGCGCCAGACTCTTTATAACGAAGAGGATGCAGCCAATCATTTACCTAAGGTCATTGCTGCAAAGAACACTCTCGCTAAAATTAACTCAAACATTGAAATTGATGCTGTGATTGCTGATTTGAATGTGGATAATGCTGAGGATTTGCTTACCGGTTTTGATGTAATCATTGATGGAAGTGATAATTTTTTAACTCGATATTTAATCAATGACGTCGCTGTAAAACACGGGATTCCATGGGTTCATGGAGCGGCTGTCAGTTCAAGAGGAATGTTTTCAGTTATTATTCCGGGAAAAACACCATGCTACCGCTGTTTATTCCCAAATGTGCCGCTTGGACTCGGAGAAACCTGCGATACAGTAGGAGTTCTTTCACCACTTACAAATATTATCGGATCATTTGAGGCGATGGAGGCGATTAAGCTTTTGGTTGGGGCAGAAACAACACCGAATTTGGAACAAATTGATATTTGGGACAACTCCAACATGCAAATGGATATCTCACAGGGACGGAATGAGAATTGTCCTGTATGCGTTAAACATGAGTTTGAATTTCTTGATCGCTCCTCAGAGCATCAAGTTCTGTTTTCTTCCTTATGTGGAAGAGAAACAGTGCAAATTAATCCGCGAAAGAGACAAGAAGTGAATTTAGAGGAGACGGCGAATCGTCTAAAGAAAAGCGGAAAGGTGTTGGGGAACCAATTTTTGCTGCGATTTACCCCTGATGATGGGATTGTGATGGTCATCTTTAAAGATGGCCGAGTGCTTGTTCACGGAACAAATGATCTAGTTAAGGCAAAATCATACTTCGGCAAATACATTGGCTTTTAAATCTGTTTTGTTAAGCTTCTAAGTTTGCAAAATAAATTGTTTTTGCTACAATACAGGGTAAGAGAAATAGACAGGAATGATTAATAAAAAGTTTACTTTTTCATTCCCTTTATTGTCTTTTTGTCATAAAATAAGAGTACAAGGTATAGAATAATATTTATCTTGTATTTTTGAAAAATGGGTGTATGTTTTTGACTTAAAAGGGGTATTATCCCTTCAACAAAAGCAGGAAGGGAGTGTTACTGCATGGATATTGAGCGTATTAATGATTACACCGTTAAGTTCTATATTTCTTACATTGATATGGAAGAAAGAGGTTTTGATCGTGAAGAAATATGGTACAATCGTGATCGGAGTGAAGAACTTTTTTGGGAAATGATGGATGAGGTTCACAATGAAGAAGAATTTTTAGTAGAAGGACCTCTCTGGATTCAAGTTCAAGCACTTGATAAAGGATTAGAAATCGTGGTAACCAAGGCTCAGGTCTCTAAAGATGGTCATAAGTTTGAACTCCCGATACCTGGTGAAAAGTTCAATGATTCAGATGTTGAAGGTGATATTGATGAGCTAATTGGTCACTATTCACCAATGTCTGATGAAGATAATCCTTTTGACGAACATTTGGAATTTGTTGTTAAGTTTAATGATTTTGAAGACTTAATTGCTCTTTCGAAACGAACTGGATTGGATGAATTAACATCAAAGCTGTATGCTTTTGAAGACAGATACTATTTGTTTTTCGATTTTACTGAAGAGTTGTTTGAAGAGAGCGATATTGATAATATAATGAGTATTATACTGGAATACAGTCATGAATCTGCAGTCAGCATTCATCGGATTGAAGAATACGGAAAGTTGATTATGGACTCACCAGCGATACCTCAAATAAGAAAGTATTTTAAATAAGAAAGCCGATTCTCCTTAGAATCGGTTTTTTTTTGACCGGGGGAAGCGGATGAAAAATACAGTAAAGATTCTACTTTTTCTGCTTATATTGGGCGTTTTTTTATATTTCACAAATAAATATGTTGTGATTATCGACGGGTTGATTGGTTATGTAAGTATTATCATTACTTTGACCGTTACAGTAATTGGTTTTGTTATTTTTATGGAAAACCGGCATCCGACGCAGACTTTGACATGGCTCGTTGTTTTAGCCGGCTTTCCGATACTTGGGTTTATTTTCTACCTGTTATTTGGCCGCAATTATCGGAAGGAAAGAATGTTTCGTAAAAAGTACTTTCTTGATAAACAAACCTTTTTACAATATGAAGCACAGGATCCGGTTAGTGAGGAAAAATTAAACCGGGCAAGTCTCTCTTATCAGAAGCTTTTTTATTTAGCGCAGAGATTGGGAAATAGTCCGATTTCTTTTGGAACTGATACAAAAGTCTTGACGAACGGAGAAGAAACTTTCTCCTACATATTACAAGAACTTCAAAAAGCCGTACATCATATTCATCTTGAATATTATATCGTTAGGGATGATGAGATAGGACAAAGAATCAAATCGGTTTTAATCCAAAAGGCGCGAGAAGGAGTAAAGATTCGCTTTTTATATGATGCCGTCGGATCCTGGAGATTATCGAAGGAATATATCGATGAACTAAAGGCTGCGGGAATAGAAATGGTGTTATTTGGGCCTGTGAGGCTGCCCTTTTTAAATAGTAAATTTAATTTCCGAAATCACCGAAAAATTATAGTGATTGACGGCAGTACAGGTTTTGTCGGCGGATTGAACATTGGTGATGAGTATTTAGGTAGAAATGAGAGCTTTGGTTATTGGCGGGATACTCATTTAATGCTAAAAGGGGAGGCCGTGCGTTCCTTGCAATTGATATTTCTTCAGGACTGGTATTATATGACCAATTCTAGTTGTTTGACTGCAGAGTATTTGTCCCCGGTCCTTAAGGAGAATCGCTATGGCGGGGTTCAATTAATCGCCGGCGGCCCGGATAATGAGTATAGTGCCATTAAGAATATTTTCTTTTCGATGATTACATCAGCAAAGGATTCGGTTTGGATTGCATCACCATATTTCATCCCGGATGCTGATATTTTTTCTGCCTTAAAGATCGCATCGTTAAGTGGTGTTGATATCAGGCTTCTTGTCCCGAAAAGGCCGGATAAGAAAATTGTTTTTCATGCTTCACGTTCTTATTTTCCGGAGTTATTAGAAGCCGGTGTCCGTATTTATGAATATGAAAAAGGATTCATGCACAGCAAGATTATTATTGTGGACCATGTCTTGGCCTCCATTGGTACGTCAAATATGGATATGCGGAGTTTTCATTTGAATTTTGAGGTGAATGCATTTTTATACAGATCAAAAAGTACAGTTGATTTGGTGAAGGAATATGAAAATGATCTGTTACATTCTCGAGAAATTGATGCTGATATTTTTAGCAGAAGACCTTTGGGATACCGCCTGCTTGAATCAACTTCCCGCCTTTTGTCACCTTTGCTTTAAAGGGTGATAAAAAAATCCATACTTAGGTATGGATTTTTTTATTATTAAGAAGGACTTTTATTGTGTTATGGAGAATGTAAAGAATCATGAAAGGAGGAAATTCGTTATGTTTTCAGCTATGCAAAAGGATGGGGAGATTTTTTGTTTATTTCCCAGACATTCAAGAAAAGTACTGCAGGAAAAAAGGAAGAGTGAGGAATTTTATTGCCCGGAGTGTAAAGAAAAGGTTGTCATGAAGTTGGGGATGCAGCGAATCGAGCATTTTTCGCATCAGAAGGGTTCATCGTGTACAGAAAGCTATGAAAGGGAATCGAATTATCATATCAATGGAAAACTGCAATTATATCAGTGGCTTGAAACGCAAAAACTAAGTCCGGTGCTTGAACCTTATTATCCTTCAATTCGGCAGAGGCCGGATGTAGGTTTTACCGATCATTTAAAATCATATGCGCTCGAATTCCAATGTTCGGCAATTCCCCTGGAATTAATGGAAAAAAGGACAAAACAGTACCGTAAAATACAGGCAACTGTTCTATGGATCTTAGGAGGGAAGCATATTAAGCAAAAAGGTGAGAGGAAAGTAGCATTAACCAATTTTGATTATTATTTTCTTTCTAAAAATTCCACCGGCTCCTGGTATTTACCGGCATATTGTCCGGCCTCGAAAATTTTTATCATCTTACACAACCTTATACCCATTTCCACAAAAAATGCATTTGCCCATCTATCCATTATTCCTTTACATCAATTTACTTTAGAAAGACTTTTTGCTAAAACGAGCCAACTTCCGTTTAACAGCACAGAGTGGAAAAGAGAGATTCAATACCAAAAGCTAAATATACAAATGCGGGGCTTTCGGCAGCATCATCTTCTTTTAAAAGAACTGTATCTTTCAGGGTTAAATATTACCCTGCTTCCCCCTTTTATTGGGTTTCCCGTTCCGAATGCCGTATTAGTGGAGTCAGCACCGCTTATTTGGCAGACCTATTTCTTTATCGATCAATTATTGAAGCGAAAAGCTGGTGACATCATCACGATCAATGATATTTTTCAAGGCTATGTTAAACGTCTTGAACGGGGGAGCTTAAAGGAAAGGTCCCTTCCTTTAGCACCCAACTGCAGCCATCTTGTTCCCTTTATTGAATATCTCGAGGTTCTTGAGAAGGTTCAAGTAATAGAGAGAGTAAATACAAATACTTTTAGAATAAAACAGGTAACAGAAATTCCTCAGCATATGGGCCGGCAACAGATATTAGAGGATGAATTTTATCATCAATATGAAGATATTCTTTTTCTCTAAGCTTTAATAATGATTGCCAAAGGGGATTATTTGTGTCCAGCTCCAGCGCCTAGCGACTAGTGTACTTCACACTTCCTCCGCAACGATTGCGTCAACACGAACGCGCACATCGGCTCTTCGTGTTTCCTTTATCGCAAGAAGGGAGTGGATAGAGGAACTTCGACTAAAAACCGCCACGTCCTGTGGCGAACGTCGAAGTCAGCACATCCTGGATAGTCTCTCTGCTTTCGCAAGGCGCTTCCGCTTTTCTTTTTAAAAGAAAGGAAATTGCGGTAAACTAGTAGAAAGTAGTAAGAACCCGTTTGGGTACCTAAAGATGGAATGGAGGATTTTGATGGCAAATGAAACGACAGTAAATAAACTTCCTTTAAGGAATGAACTTCCGGTTGAAGATACATGGAGATTGGAAGATATTTTTGCAAGTGATGATGAATGGGAGAAAGAATTCCAGGAAGTAAAATCATTGATTCCGGGTGTTAAAGAATATGAAGGGAAGCTTGGCGAGAGTGGTGCTACCCTCTATGAAGCATTGCAAAAGCAGGATCATTTGCTGGAACGATTAGGTAATTTATATGCCTATTCACATATGCGTTATGATCAGGATACAACCAATTCGTTTTATCAAGGTCTTGATGATCGAATGAAAAATCTATATTCTCAAGCGGCAAGCAGTCTTGCCTATATCGTGCCTGAAATTTTAGCGATTGATGAAGCAAAATTAAAAGGATTTTTAGCGCAAAAGCAGGAATTAAAATTATACGAACATTCCCTTGAAGAAATTAATTTACAACGGCCGCATGTATTGACTGCGGAACAGGAGGCATTACTTGCTGAGGCTTCAGAAGTGTTAGATTCTTCAAGTAATACATTTGGAATGTTAAATAATGCCGATCTGGAATTCCCTTCAATTAAGGATGAGAATGGGGAGATGGTTGAGGTCACCCATGGCCGCTATAGCCGTTTTCTCGAAAGTGCTGATCGTCGGGTGCGGCATGATGCTTTTAAGGCGGTATATGAAACGTATGGCAATTTCAAAAATACATTCGCCAGCACATTGAGCGGCAATATTAAAAAGGATAATTTCTTTGCTCGGGTGCGAAATTATTCATCTGCCCGCCATGCGGCACTTGCAGAAAATAATATCCCTGAAAGTGTGTATGAAAACCTTATCGGTACGGTAAACGACCAATTGCCATTGCTGCACCGTTATGTAAAATTACGTAAAAAGATCCTTGGTCTTGACGAACTGCATATGTATGATTTATATACACCGTTAGTGAAGGATGTGAAAATGGAAATTCCCTATGAGGAAGCGAAAGAATTCGTTTTAAAGGGCCTTGCGCCGCTGGGAGAAGAATATAACAATGTTCTCAAGGAAGGCTTTGATAACCGCTGGATTGATATTCATGAGAATAAAGGAAAAAGAAGCGGTGCTTATTCATCTGGGTCTTATGGTACAAATCCATATATATTGCTAAACTGGCAGAACAATGTGAATAATTTATTTACACTCGTTCATGAACTTGGTCATTCTGTACACAGCTACTATACAAGAAAAACTCAACCCTATCCATATGGAAATTACTCTATTTTCGTTGCGGAAGTGGCATCTACTTGTAATGAGGCATTGTTAAATGATTATTTATTAAAAACAATCGATGATGAGCAAAAACGAATTTACCTGTTGAATCATTATTTAGAGGGTTTTAGAGGGACGGTGTTCAGACAAACGATGTTTGCCGAATTTGAACATCTAATTCATCAAAAAGCGCAAAATAATGAGGCCTTAACAGCAGAAGCACTGACAAAGGATTATTATGAATTAAACAAAAAATATTATGGGAATGAGATTACCGTAGATGAAGAAATTGGTTTAGAATGGTCAAGAATTCCTCATTTCTATTATAATTATTATGTGTACCAGTATGCGACTGGATTTAGTGCGGCTACGGCATTGAGAAATGGGATCCTGACTGAAGGACAGCCAGCAGTGGATCGTTATATTGATTTCCTCAAAGCAGGAAGCTCTGATTATCCAATTGAGGTATTAAAAAAGGCCGGCGTAGATATGACAAGTAAAAAGCCAATTGAAGATGCCTGCAAAGTATTTGCTGAAAAACTGACAGAACTTGAACAA
>CALGSR010000059.1 GCA_937902115.1 uncultured Bacillus sp.
TATGGCTGATGTAAATGCAGCAATCGGACTTGCACAAATTAGAAAATATGAAAATCAATTACTCGTATTTGACCTCGGAGATCACCCAAATAAAATCGGGGTTTTAAAAAGTACGGCCAATAATATTGTGGAATTGGTGAATGCACAAGGAAGCATCATATTTTGGAAATTACTCCATTTAAAAACCGTTCATATCCCATAATGGTCAAAAGAAAAACCAATGGATATAGGAATCGTATCCATTGGTTTTTCTTTTGCGCAATTTTAACCCCTCTAGCGGTGTCCCAAAGCCTGAGAGATTTTTGTGCTGTATTCCAGTGATTTATCGATATAGAGGTTTGGATCATTTTCTTTAAAGCGAGCCATCGGAATTGAAATACTGAAAGCTCCCTTAACGACACCCTTATGGTTATAAAAGACAGAGGCGATACAGTAGATTCCCATCTCATTTTCCTCGTTATCAACGGCATAGCCATTTGAACGGATGCGGGCTATCTCCTCCATAAACGGTTCAAACTCTGTTATCGTATGAGGAGTTAGTTGTTTAATCTCACTTTTATCCCATACTCCTTTAATGATTTCATCTGTATAGTGAGCCAGTAATGCTTTTCCGACAGCCGTACAGTACATTGGCGCTCTTTTTCCGACCCTGGAATGCATACGGAATAATACATTACTTGGCTCGAATTTATCGATATAAACGACTTCTTTATTATCTTCGATGACGAGATGAACGGTTTCCCCAATTTTATTTGAGAGTTCGCTAATATAACTGCGTGCAATTTTAAAGGAATCAATTTGTTCCACTCGATTGTTTCCTAGTTGAAATAATTTGAATGTTAATTCATAATGGCCGGTTTTTTCATTCTGTGTCACATATCCCATTGAGATTAAAGTAGCTAATAAACGGTGTACGGTTGCTTTATTCAACCCGGCGGTCTTGCTTATCTCAGTCAAACTGATTCCGTCATGCTCAGCGACAATTTCAAGAATAACGAGTGCACGTTCGACAGATTGAACCCTTTCTTTCTGTACCATTGGAGTTCCCTTTCCTTTTTAACTATTATTTCGATTATCATTCATTGTAGCATAGATAAATAATTTTTTGTAAGTCGGATAAAAGAGGACCAATTTCAGGAAAAAGTGAAAACGGATACATTTGGGCTGGAAAAAAGTTTTTCCGAATGCTAGAATACTAGTATCGAATATAATAATCGAGTATAATATCATTTATACTTATCATCATTCATATTATCGAGTATCTATCTATAATGAAATCGTAATAATAAGATAAACGACGGGCATTATTGAATGTCATTAATTTACAATGGGAGTGTAAAGATCATGTTCAAAGGATCTGTGAGACTAGCCGGTGAGAATAATAAAGAATATTCGTACAGGGTGATTAAAGAGGGGATTATGTCGTTAAAGCTGAAACCTGGTCAGGCAATCAGTGAGGTCGAGTTGGCTGAAGCGCTGCAAATATCCCGCACACCAATACGCGAGGTAATGGGAAAATTAAGGGAGGAACATCTAGTTGAAGTTCTTCCACAAGTCGGATCCTATATTTCAAAAATAAATCCGCAATTGATTGAAGAAGCGGCCTTTATGCGCTACACCTTAGAAAAAGAAATCATGAAAATGGCATGTCAATCCTTTCCGGAAGAGAAACTGCGCGAGCTTAAGCGAAATATAGCCTTGCAGGAGGAAATTATTGAGCAAAAGGAAACAGACGAACTGGCATTTCATAAACTGGATACAAAGTTTCACTCAATCATTTTTCAAGGAAATAAGAAAGAGCATGTATGGGATGCCATAACAAGACTGAGTACTCATTATAATCGCATTCGCGTTCTATCAGAAATAGAAAATTCTTTTTACACGGCATTTATGGAACACAAAAATATTATTAAAGTCATTGAGGAAAAGGATATTGAACATGTAGAAGAGGTTGTCCATACGCATATTTTAAAACCAACAAAGACATGGGCGCAACTGTACCAGCCTGACAGCCCTTACGTTGATTATTTCGACCTTTCCTATAAAATGCCTGTTTTTCAATGAGGTTTAAAGAGGACTGATTTCAGCCTCTTTTTTTTCGAAAATAAAAGTAAATAATCCAATATATTACTTGTCACGTTAGCATAAGTATGCTAGTATACAAGTATACTCAATAGACAATGAGTAATCATTGGTTTTTAAGTTGATACCTAACGGATAAATTCCTATGGAAGGTATATATTAATGCTTGAAATGTAATGAAAAGAATCTATGTTTTGTTTGCTCTGGATAAATAAAACGTGCCGGATTCTTAAAGTGTAACGTTAAAAAATAGCGAGAAAACAAATAAAGATAAATTATACAGGAGTGTTGAATCATGTTACCCAAATTTGAAGTTCTTAAAGAAATGCATGAAGGATACGCAGTTGCTGTTATTCGTGGGAAAAATAAACAAGATGCAGTGGAAATTTCAAAAGCCGCATTTAAAGGCGGTATTCGTTCTTTGGAAGTAACTTTTTCTACTCCGGGAGCTGAGGATGCAATTGCTGAATTAGCATCTCTAGGTGAAAAAGGCATGATTGTCGGTGCTGGTACGGTATTAGATGAAGAAACAGCAAGAATCGCGATTATGAAAGGCGCCCGCTACATTGTAAGCCCTCATCTTGATGCCAAAATTGCTGTCATGTGTAATCGTTATTGTGTTCCCTATTTACCTGGATGTGGTTCGGTAACAGAAATTATGGAAGCATTAACTTTAGGAGTAGATGTTGTTAAGCTTTTCCCTGGAAGTTTAATGGGGCCTGGTTTTATTAAAGATGTGAAAGGTCCTATCCCGCATGTAGCTTTAATGCCGTCAGGCGGTGTGAGTGTAGATAACGTTGATAAATGGATTAACAACGGTGCTTTTGCAGTAGGGATTGGCAGCGCTTTAACAAAGGGTGTAGTGAATGGAGATTACAGCTCCGTTGAACAAGTAGCACGTGAATTCATGGATAAAATCGCTTCCGTTAAAGCTTAACAATGGAAGGGGTAAATCCTTTTATATAAATGATTTTTTCGAAGTTCTTACGATTAGATAACAAAGGAGGAAGAATGAATGGCATCTTTTATTCATGATAATTTTATTTTAAATAATCAAACAGCCGTTGATTTATATCATAAATACGCAAAAAATATGCCTATCTATGATTATCATTGCCATCTATCACCGAAGGATATTGCTGAAAACAGAAAGTTTAACAATATCACTGAACTTTGGCTCGAAGGCGACCATTACAAATGGCGCGGCTTAAGAGCACATGGTATAGCGGAAAAATACATTACCGGTGATGCGGATCCGAAAGAAAAGTTCAAGGCTTGGGCAGAAACGGTTCCATTTACCGTAGGGAATCCGCTTTACCATTGGACACATTTAGAACTAAAAAAATACTTTAATATAGACTCCTTACTTAATCCAGATACATGCGAACAAATTTGGAATCAATGTAATGAAATGCTGCAGCAGGATGATTTTTCTTGCCAAAGCTTGATCAACAAATCCAATGTAAAAGTCATTTGCACAACAGATGACCCAACAGATGATTTGCGCTATCACGAACAAATTAAGCAACAAAAAGATTTCGCTGTAAAGGTCCTGCCAACATTCCGTCCGGATAAAGGATTAGAAATCAATAAAGATACTTTTGTTCCTTTTGTAAAAGCTCTTGAAAAAGTAACGAATAAAGAATTGCCAACTTATTCACAATATGTACAAGCTATTGGGGAAAGAGTGCAATATTTCCACGATAAAGGATGCCGCGTTTCTGACCATGGATTAAGTGAAATTCCATTCGCGACGGCAGAGCCAACTGAATTAGAACGAATTTATCAGGCAGGGCTTAAAGGGGAACAGGTCAGTCTTGAGGATGAGAATAAATTCAAAACAGCTATTCTTGTTTTCCTTGCGAAGGAATACAAGCGAAAAGACTGGGCAATGCAAATCCATTTTGGCGCTATTCGTAATAATAATACGAGAATGTTCAAAAAACTAGGACCAGATGCTGGATTTGATTCAATCAGTGACCAAGGTGAAGTAGCAGCGCCATTGAATGCACTGCTTAATGCATGCGAACAGCAGGATGCGCTGCCAAAAACGATTATTTATAATTTAAATCCAATTCACAACGAATTAATTGGAAGCACGATTCAAAATTTCCAAGCAGAATCAGGGATTCCGGGAAAAATTCAATTCGGTTCCGGCTGGTGGTTTAATGATACAAAACCAGGAATGATTCGCCAATTATCTTCATTAGCAGATCAAGGTTTACTTGCTCACTTTGTTGGAATGCTGACAGACTCAAGAAGCTTTATTTCTTACAGCCGTCACGAATATTTCCGCCGCATTCTTTGTAATTTAGTCGGACAATGGGTAGAAGATGGAGAAATCCCAAATGACGAAGCGATGCTGCGAAGCTTGATTGAGAATATTTGTTTTAACAATGCGAAAAACTACTTCAGTATCGAGTTAGATTAAGGAGGACGAGGAAAATGGAAATGGGTTTCCGCTGGTATGGTAAAACTGATTCAATCCCGTTAGAGTATATTCGTCAAATTCCGGGGATGAAAGGAATTGTAACAGCTATTTATGATATCCCTGTTGGGGAATCTTGGCCGCTTGATAAAATTATGGAATTAAAAAACACAGTAGAAGCAGCAGGATTGCACATTTCAGTTATTGAAAGTGTACCGGTACATGAAGATATTAAAATCGGGCTGCCAACTCGTGACAGATACATTGAAAACTATAAAGAAACATTACGCAACCTTGGGAAAGCAGGAATTCCCGTTGTATGCTATAATTTTATGCCTGTTTTTGACTGGACACGTTCTGAATTAGAGTATGAACTGCCAGACGGTTCCACCGCTCTTATTTTTGAAGAAGATGTCATTAAGAAGATGGATCCGTTAAGTGGCGAATTATCTCTACCAGGCTGGGATAGCAGCTATACGAAAGAAGATATGCAAACACTATTTGATCATTACAAAAATGTAGATCATGAAAAACTTTGGGAAAACCTTGAATACTTTATTAAAGCAATTATGCCGGTTGCAGATGAAGCAAATGTAAAAATGGCTATCCATCCGGATGATCCACCGTATGATATCTTTGGCTTGCCACGTATTATTACAAACAAAGAAAATCTCGAAAGATTTATCAATCTGTATGACAGCCCAAATAATGGACTGACCATGTGCAGCGGTTCATTAGGTGCTGAGCCAAGCAATAATTTCCCTGAAATGCTTCGTTATTTCCTTGAAAAAGGCCGTGTAAACTTTGTTCATGCGCGTAATATCAAGCTAACTGGCGGAAAGTCATTCCAGGAGTCTGCTCACGTATCTGAATATGGTTCAATCGATATGTATGAAATCATTAAAGCAATGGCGGATAATAATTATACAGGCCCAATCCGTCCTGACCACGGCCGGATGATTTGGGGAGAAACAGGAAAGCCGGGCTACGGATTATATGACCGCGCATTAGGTGCAACGTATTTAACTGGTCTATGGGAAGCAACGCAAAAAAGCAAATAATTCATAGTAGGGGGATTTCATCATGACAGTTCCATTTAAAGTTGATTTAAATAATAAAGTTGCCGTTGTAACAGGCGGCGGTGGTGTCCTTGGTTCTTATTTTGCAAAAGCTTTAGCTGAATGCGGCGCAAAAGTTGCGATTGTCGATCTGAATCAAGAACCAGCAGATAAAGTAGCGGATGAAATTAAAGCGGCAGGCGGCACAGCGATTGGTGTGGCAGCCAACGTATTAGACAGAGAAGCACTTGAGAAAGCGAAAGAAATCATCGATAGAGAGCTTGGAACTTGTGACATTCTCTTGAATGGTGCAGGCGGGAACAACCCTCGTGGAACGACAGATGATGAATTTTATGATGCAGAAGTGGTGAAAAACAATCCTGATCTAAAAACCTTCTTTGAATTGGATCCAAAAGGTGTTGGCTTTGTTTTTGACTTAAACTTCTTAGGTACATTACTGCCTTCACAAGTCTTTGCTAAAGATATGATTGGTAAAAAGGGTGCGAACATTATCAACGTATCATCAATGAATGCCTATACACCATTAACGAAAATTCCTGCATACAGCGGAGCAAAAGCAGCAATCAGTAACTTTACACAATGGTTAGCGACTTACTTTGCGAAAACAGGTATCCGTGTTAATGCGATAGCACCAGGATTTTTAGTGACAAAACAAAATGAAAAATTATTATTCAACGAAGATGGAACACCGACTGCACGAACTGGGAAGATTCTTGGCAGCACGCCAATGGGCCGATTTGGTGAGTCTGAAGAATTGATTGGTGGAATTCTTTTCTTAGCTAGTGAAGAAGCAGCAAGCTTTGTGACAGGTGTTGTTCTTCCAATTGACGGGGGATTCTCTTCATACACTGGCGTTTAATCTAAATTGCCATATTCCCGATAAGGCTGCTACTCCTCAACAACTGGGATAGCAGCCTTATCCATTTGTACAAATATTACTCTTGATAGAAACATTTTTGGATAGATAGATGCCTTTTTTCGAATGATAAAAGGTAGGGATTGCCTAATTTAAAGGAGGATGTCGCATGAAAGACAGAATTGAAGATTTTCAGAAAACGAAAGACTTTCTCATTTGTGTGGACTCTGATGGCTGCGCCATGGACACAATGGACGTAAAACACAAAGTGGCATTTGGTCCGGAGGCTGTAAATACTTGGGATCTTCATCATATCAAAGATCGTTTTCTCGAAGTTTGGAATGATATCAATCTTTATACGCTAACAAGAGGGATCAATCGCTTTAAAGGGGTTGTAACAACATTTGAAGCTTTAGAAAAAGAAGGAGTGGAAATGCCGGATATTTCTTCTTTTAAAAAATGGACGGAAACAACTTCAGAATTATCAGCACCTTCTTTACAGAGGGAAATTGAGAAAACAAATGATGAACAATTAAAGAAAGCACTACAGTGGAGCAAAGCCGTGAATCATGCGATTGAAACAAAATTAGCCGGCAGTGACAAGCCTGTTGAAGGCGCTAAAGATGGATTAGAGGCTGCTAATAATGTTGCCAATGTAGCCATTGTTTCTTCAGCAAACGGTGCGGCAGTACTTGATGAATGGACAAGACATGAGCTTAGTGTTCATGTGGATGTTATGCTCGGACAAGAAGCTGGTACAAAGGCCTATTGTATTGGAGAAATGAAAAAATTTGGTTATGATAACGAACGTGTCTTGATGGTCGGGGATGCACCTGGCGATTTAGATGCAGCAAGGAAAAATGAAGTACTCTATTATCCAATTCTTGTTGGTAAAGAAAAGTTTTCTTGGGACCGTTTTAAGGATGAGGCTTTAGGAAAATTTCTTGATGGCAGTTTTACAGGTGAGTATCAGCAGCAGCTAATCGACGAATTTAATGATAATTTGAAATAAAAGTAGGGAGGTCTGTTTCCGAATGAAACCAAAGATTGCACAGAATATTCCAATGCCAAAAGTCGATTTAAAAGCAAAACCATATAACTTATCTGATGAAGATATTAAATGGGTAAAAGATACCATTGCCGGCATGTCCGACGAGGAAAAGATCGGGCAATTATTTATTAACCTATTTTTCTTTGGGGAAGACAAATTCAGCGGCAATAATTTTACAAACAAAGAGCTTCTTGAGAAATTCCATATCGGTGGTGCCCGTTACCAAGGCGGTACTTCAGAACAGGTGCAAAACTTGCTTAATGATTTACAATCATATACAAAAGTCCCTTTATTAATCGCAGCTAATTGTGATGCTGGCGGAAACGGGGCATGTAATGATGGTACATATGTCGCATCTGCAGCCATGTGTGAAGCCTCAGGTGATGAACAAGTAGCTTATGATGCGGGTTATGTCAGCGCCGTGAAGAAAGAGCGATCGGGGTAAACTGGAACTTCGACCCATGTGTTGATATCCTGAAAAACTGGCGTAATACGATTGTTAATACTCGTGCTTACGGCACAAATGCCGAAAACGTCATTAAATATACAAATGCCTATTTAAAGGGACTTGCCGAAAGCAATATTGCTTCTTGTATTAAGCACTGGCCTGGTGACGGAACAGAGGAACGTGACCAGCACTTAGTATTAGGCGAGAATTTATTATCTGTGGAAGAATGGGAAGATTCATTTGGTAAAGTATACCGCAACCATATCGAAAACGGTGTTGATTCAATCATGTCCGGTCATATTGCCCTGCCTGAATATCAAAAGGCATTAGTACCGGGCTTAGAGGATAAAGATATTTTACCGGCAACATTGGCCCCTGAATTAATTAATGGCCTTCTAAAAGGCAAATTAGGCTTCAACGGACTCGTATTAACGGATGCTACACATATGTTAGGGATGACGTCTGCGATGCGCCGTGAAGACTACGTTCCACAGGCAATAGCAGCCGGATGTGATATGTTCTTATTCTTTAATAATATTGAAGAAGACTATGGATTTATGATGAACGGATACAAAAATGGTGTCATTACACAAGAGCGTCTTCAAGATGCCCTTGAAAGGATTTTAGGGGTAAAGGCAAAATATGGTCTGCACAAAGCCAAAGAAGATGGATCGATCTTCCGTACAAAAGAAGACTTAAAAGTTGTCGGCAGTGAGGATCATATTGAACGTGCAAAGCGTGCTGCTGATAAAGGAATTACGCTGGTGAAAAACACCTTTGATCAGCTTCCAATCCGTCCTGAAACACATAAACGAATCCGTCTCTATTTCTTAGAAGGGGAAAAAGGTGGAATCTACGAGGCAAACTCAAAAGTGCTTGATTTTATCGTTGCCGAGCTGGAGAGACGCGGATTTGAAGTGACGGTTAATGACGGCACCACTCGTGTAAAAGGTCCTACATTACAATACCGTGAAGGAGTAGATGCCGCTCTTGTTTTCGCTGATGTCATTGGATATGGTGCCCAAAACAATTACCGCATTCAATGGAAAACAGCCATGTCTAACGAAGTGCCTTGGTATGTATGGGAAGTACCAACCGTTTTCGTTTCATTAAATTTTACAACCCATTTAACTGACGTTCCAATGGTGAAATGCTATATCAATGCGTACCATGATGACGAAATCTCAATTAAAGCTGTCATCGACAAAATCATGGGTGAATCAGAATTCCATGGAACACCAAATGAAAATGTTTGGTGCAATAAATGGCAGACGAGATTATAATGACTGCTGCACCAACTCTTATAAAAAAACAGGCTGTCTTCTTTAGAGAGCCTGTTTTTGCTCATAAGAAAACCATGTATTTCTGAATCTGAAAAGTCAAGAAAAATAGGGAATACTTTCTCTGAAAATAATTTATTAAAAACGCTTGCATATTAAAGCGTTTACATTTATTATCTAGATACAGGTTAGTTGAGACAAACTAACTAGTAAAAAGTATTCATTCAACTTAAGTGAGGGAATTTCCAAATATGTATACTAGTAGTCTAGTATTTTTTTAAAAACGCTAGAATACTAGTGTTGTAGTATTTATGATTTTTCAGAACTAATCCTAATTTTAAATCTAATTATTAGCACGAATCTACAATGTAAAAGGTGGAAAGCTAAACTTAAGTGAATATGAAAACCAAAATATTGGAGGCGAAAAGAAAATGAGTATGGCACAACCAAAAAACAATGGCACTGGAACACCTGAAAATCAATTCCGCCCTTTTGGGATGCGTGACAAATTTGGTTATTTGTTTGGTGATTTTGGAAACGATTTCTTCTTTATACTTGTAGCATCTTTCTTGATGGTATACTACACAGACGTATACCATTTGAATCCAGCTGCAGTCGGGCTGTTATTTATGATTGCGCGTGTATGGGATGCTTTTGCAGACGTAACATGGGGAAGATTTATTGATACAAGAAAAGCAGGGAAAAATGGAAAATTCCGTCCTTGGATTTTCAGAATGTCCTTCCCGCTTGTTATTAGCGGCGTGTTAATGTTTGTTCACATTCCTGGTATGTCTCAAGGATTTTATCTTGCCTATGCCTATGTTACTTATATTATTTGGGGAACTTTATATTCAACAGTAAATATTCCTTACGGCTCAATGGCATCTGTTATCACAGCAGACCCGGTTGAACGTACCTCTTTATCAAGCTGGAGAACATTAGGAGCAAATTTAGCAGGTCTAATTATTAATGTGGTTGGACCGATGATTTTGTTCGTTGATAATAAAGCCGATGCGAATCGATTTCTATTAGGAGCAATCATTTTTGGTATCCTTGCCCTTTCTTGCTATATGGCTTGTTATAAATTATCAGTTGAACGCATTCAGGCACCTGAAAACAATAAAGAAAAAGTGAATATGGGTCATACAATGAAAGGTCTTGCGAAAAATAGACCGTTAATGACATTCCTTGTTTCTTCATTATTATTTATGATTTGTTTCATGTTAATTGGTGCGGTAAACGTTTATCTATTTAAGGATTACTTCCAAAGTGCTCAATCATTAGCAATGGTTGGTTTGCTTCAATCAGCAGCAGTATTTGTCATGATGCCATTTGTAAATCCATTAGTTAGGAAATTTGGTAAAAAAGAAGTAGCTTCAGGCGGTTTGTTAGTTGCAAGTGCTGTTTACTTTATTTTATATTTCCTTGCTGACTTAAACGCAACTCAATTTATCGCAATATTAGCAGTTGCGATGTTAGGCTATGGTCTTTTCAACCTTGTTATTTGGGCGTTCGTGACAGATGTAATCGATTATCACGAGTATTTAACGGGTTTACGTGAAGATGGAACCGTTTACTCTATCTATTCAATGGCTCGTAAATTAGGACAAGCGGTTGCCGGCGGTGTCGGCGGTGCAGCGATTGCAGCAGTTGGATACCAAGCAGGAGCTTCTGCACAATCTCCTGATACATTACAAGGGATTCATACACTGGCTACTTTAGTACCTGCTGTTGCACTAGGTATCGTATTCTTACTAATTGTTTTCGTATATCCATTAAACAAGAAACGCACAGAACAGCTTGCAGTTGATTTAGCTGAAAACAGAAAAAACAAATAAATAATCAATAAAAGCAGGAAAATGGCGTCTGATAAAATCAGGCGCCATTTATTATACATAGACTAAAGTCTTATTCCGTTTTACTTCGCGATTTATACTTGTTTTCTATAGGATGAAGGAGTTATCCCCTTCAGTTTTTTAAAGACCTTCGTAAAATAATTTACATCATTAAAACCAACCATATAAGCAATATCTGTAATCGATAAATTACGATTTTCCATAATGTATATGGCTTCGTTAATTCTTAGTGTATTGATATAGTCTGTTAAGGTCTGACCTGTTTCTTTCTTGAACTTTCTTGAAAGCTCGTATGTGCTCGATAGAATGGCTTCGGAAATGGTCTCCAGACTTAAATCCTGTTCCAAGTGAAAACGGATGTACTCAATCGCCTTCCGGATCAAAAAGCTGTAATTTTTAAGGGAATATTTTCGTACTGCTTCACAATATTCACGAAGCATCACTTTCTGTAGGTCAGCCAGCTGTTGAATAGAAGTCGTCTTTTCTATCTGAATCGCAAACTTTTCAGAAATACTGTGAATGTATAAGGGATGCAGGCCTCCTCTTTCCACCGCAATCCGTAAGGAAGTGTT
>CALGSR010000060.1 GCA_937902115.1 uncultured Bacillus sp.
AAGTCTGCTTAACGAAATCCCAACGCCCATCCCTCCCTGCATAATTGGAACCTTTGGAGTCATATGACCTATTTTTAATCGCGGAAAGTTCATCGTATATTCCCCGTTTCATTATATTATTTTAAAATAACTATAACAAAGTTTAACATGTTCATTTTTTATCTAATAGTGACGTTTGTCATTTTATGAGGGAGATTTGTAATTTTTGGAATTTATCCTTTATCCATAGGGTTTATAGTAAAATTAACCCTTCATAAAATTGAAAAGGCGATACTATTGAATAGTATCACCTGCAAAATTTGACCCTATATTTTTATTTTTTATTTTCTCAAAATAATAATATCCCGTTAATTTTGGTTCATTTGTTTACTCCATTCTTTTGCCGACGGGTCCATACTGTTAGCTCCATAATCTGGCACATGACTTGCATGTTCTTTATGGTAGTTTGATCCGGAACCTGGTTGATATTTTCCTTTCCCATTAAACTGATTCTTATCGGCTGAAATAGACATATTGTATTCCTCCTAAGTAAAATACTCCAGTTTGGCATTAGGAAAGAATTTCTCCATATAGGAAGAGAGATGACTTTTCAGAACCTCTTCTTCCTCCTTTTGATAAATATACTTCCCTATTCCATATTTACCCCATTTATATCTTCTTTTTTCCTCATCTAATTCTAATTTCGTTTTTGGATAGTTTTTCTCAATTACTCTCTTTGCTGGTTTAGTAAAACGATGCTGAATGAATTCAAACGTGACATCTTTTTTCGCCTCTGAAGGCAATTCCGCTTCTAGACGCTCAAACATTTGAAAGTATCCTTCTTCCCATCCTTCATGGATATAGATGGGTGCTACAATAAAACCGAGGGGATATCCTGCTCGAGCCACTTTTCCAGCAGCCTCAATTCTTTTCTCCAAAGGTGATGTTCCAGGTTCAAAGTTCTTAATCACATAGTCGGCATTGACACTGAAACGGAACCTCGTTTTTCCATTATGTTTCGCATCTAATAAATGGTCGACATGATGAAATTTAGTCACAAACCTTAATTTTCCATAGTCCGTTTTTCCAAAATGTTCAATCGCCTTTTTTAAAGAATGGGTCAAATGATCAATTCCGACGATATCCGAAGTACAGGCTGCTTCAAACGTAGTAATTTCAGGCATCCTTTCTTCGATATATTTATCTGCCTGTTCAAGAATTTCATCCACATTCACATATACACGAATATAAGGCTTGCTTCCCATCGTCGTCTGCAGGTAGCAGTAATGACAATGTCCCATACATCCTGTAGCGAGTGGAATGGCATATTCTGCAGAAGGTTTTGATGTATCAAATTTTAGTGTTTTTCGGACACCCACTACTAAAGTAGATTTAGCAATCCGATATTTTTGTAAATCATTTTCACCAGGCAAATCTCTCACTTGATTATGTGAGGTGGTGGTACGGACTTCAACATCCATCGAATCAAATTTTTCCTTTAACTCTTTTCCTAAAGGGTAATCCAACGCTTTCGGTTCAAAATAAACAAGTTTCGGCAAAAAAGGATCATCCATTACGTTTTCTCCTCAAGTATCATGTCTAAAATCATCTTGGTGCTTAATAAAAATGTTGCCATTAACAGGGCAGCCTATGCTGTTATAATTATGGAAGGTAATTTTTTTGATAATCTGTTTAACAATACAGTTGATTTATTCCAGATTAATTGAAAGGAAAAGAGGCAAATTAAAAACATAAAATAAAGGAGGAGAATTCATGAGCAATCAGGAGCTAAAGCAACAGATTGTAAAAATTATTTCCAATCATCGAACAGGTGTACTTTCATCCGTTGAAAAAAATAAGCCTCATTCTAGGTATATGACGTTTTATCATGATGACTTAACATTATATACACCAACAAAAATGAATACAGAAAAAATAGATGAAATTAAGAAAAATCCGTCTGTTTCCGTACTTTTAGGTTATGAAGACAAAGGACAAAATGATACTTATGTTGAAATCTCCGGAACTTCTGAGATAACTAATTCACAGAGGTTAAAAAAACAGTACTGGGAAGATTCATTTTCCCAGTGGTTCGATGGTCCAGAGGACCCGAACTACGCATTTTTGCAAATTCAGCCTGAGACCATTCGTGTTTTAAATGTCCACAGCGGACAGCAGCAGGAACTTACTTTATAAGTTAATCGCAAGGGCTTTTTGTCTGCATTACATGAACGATTCAATTCAAGTGTATGAAAAGGCGGAGATTAAACTAGCCGCCTTTTTAATGAATATAAAATTGAAATCTATTTTTACCTACCATTCAACAGAAGAGGATGTTAACCGCTTTACTCCTCGTATTGCTGCGATTTCTTCTACTAATCGATGCATCGCAAGATTCTTTGCCTTCGCTTCAATCATAATGTCAAAATCTTGATTAAGTTTCTTTGCAGCTTCAAAAAAAGGACGGACGAATTCTAATGAAACATATTCGGCATGTGAACGAAATTCTTTCTCAGACTTTGGCGAACAAAGATGTACCTTTGGCAGTAAGCCTGAACCTTTCCAAGTATTAAAAATACGCTCCAGATAATTGGAAAAGTCATGTTCTCCCTTATTCGCCATAAAGTGATGATAATCGAAAATCATTGGAACATTTTCTCTTTCACAAACAAGCAGTGTTTCCTCAACATTATAGGTTTTATCATCATTCTCCAGCGTGGTTATCCCTTTTATATACGCTGGTAATTTTTCGAAGTTTTGATGAAAACGATTTAAAGTTTCTTTTTTATTCCCATAGGCCCCGCCAATGTGAATATTTATAATAGCCTGCTGTGCAATGCCCATCGCTTTAAGTAAAGTATAATGGTACTCCATATCCTTTATCGAACTTAGCGTCACATTTTCCCAGGGACTTGTGAACAGTGTAAATTGGTTTGGATGAAAGCTTGTCCGCATCTTTTCTTTTGCTGCCAGCTGACCCAATTCTTCCCACTCACGTTTGAACGGAGTTACGAAATCCCACATCACCTCTGGATGTGTAGCAAGCGGAACGAGCGAACTTGAAAAACGGTATAATTCTATTTCATGGGCCAAATTATAATATAAAATTCTTTTCGTATGCTGTATATTTTGGTATGTTATTTCTTTTAATTTCTCCATTCTCTCCTGTTTCGGCAAGGAGGAATAACGCGAAAATGTCACGGTCTTCGATGGACTAGCGTCCCACAATCCCAAAGCATTCGCTACAAAGCCAAATCGGATTTTCATTCCATGTCCTCTTTCAGTTTAAATACTTTTCTTTACATCATTTATCTTTATTTTTCCAATGAATCGCTTATACATACACTTATTCTTTTATTATACTCATTCGCAAATACTGACTTTTTCCCTGCCATATCCAATTGTTAAGGGGCAGAAACAGAGCTAGTACGATTTCGTACCAGCTCCACAATTAGTTTACTGTCATTCCCTTACATACTTTCAATTCGATCGTAAAATTCATTTAGGGCCGTGTATCCTTGCTGTTCAAGACGCCAATTTTTCGCGGCAACTTCGATTAAACTTGCAATATCGCGCCCAGGCCTGATTGGAATTTCAATATGCGGCACCGGAACATCTAAATACTCAATCATTTCTTTTGTCGTTTCAATCCCATCATAGTATTTTTTCTCATCCCATGCAGAAAGAATAATATCTAAATTAATCGTCGTTTCATCTTGGAAGGCACCTGAACCATAAAGGCGCGGTACATTAATCATACCGATTCCCCTTAGTGATAAAAAGTCGCGGTTCGTCTGATTGTGTGTACCGATCAGTGTGTCGAGATCAATGCTTTTTAAAATAACTAAATCATCCGCGATGAGACGGTGTCCTTTTTCAATTAAGGATAGAGCTGCTTCACTTTTCCCAATCCCGCTATCGCCTCTGATTAATAGACCGACACCGAAAACATTCATACATACCGCATGAATCCCGATACTCTTCGCTAATTCTTTTTCCAAATAACTGTTTAATTTACTGATTACCCTGGTTGTTTTTTCTTTAGCACGGAGAAGAGCCACCCCTTCTTCATTACAGTGCTTGATTAAATAAGAAAGTCCTTCTTGATTTCGTGTAATGATAATACACGGCGGATGCTCTTTAATGATATTTCCAATTCTTTCATCCCGCTGATCTTTTGTTAAAGAATGAAGATAGGTAATTTCTTGTCTTCCTAAAAGTTGGATTCTTTCACTTGGGAAAAATTTAAAATATCCTGTTAATTCAAGCCCTGGACGATGAATATCATCGTTATCAATAAGTTGATCGAGACCTTCTTCACCCGCGACGATTTCTAACTTAAGTTTTTTTGCTAATTGCCTTACAGTTATTGTATTCATATTCGCTCCCTGTTTTTATTCATTCTGAAGTATTTTAAGTTGATAATTAGATAATATCATTTTTCTAGTATTATTTTGTACAAAAAAGAGTAAAAGTGAACACTTTGCTCGTTTTTGTCCTAGAAAAAGATTTTCCTGCTCATTAAGTCTTTGTTAAGCCACTTATAAGCATTGTAAATATTTTTCTTAGAAAGGAATTTACATTTCTCTGGTCAAGGGCACATATGGACAGATAAAGGCATACGATAATCACAAAGATTGAAAATGGGGGGATCGAAATGAGTGATTCGAAGAGAAATAATGACAATTTGCCATTTGGGGATTTAATAAAGTCTATGAATCATTATTTTCATGAGAAACCGATAAAAGGCTTTTTGCAAACAATTGATGATTTTTTTACAAATCCCTTTCCCGCACCCTCTTTTCAGGTAGAACGGAGTGAAACAGATACAGAGTATATCGTGATGGCAAAACTGCCCGGTATAAAAAAAGAACAGATACAACTCGAGATTTATGACCGCAACATCACGATTACCGTTCATCATGAAGAAAAAGTCTCCGAAAAAGATACAAATAAACAACTGCTGAATCAACAACATTCCGTTCAAAGAGCAAGCAGGATAATTCCATTCCCCTATCCAATTAACGATAAAAAGATTAAAGCTTCATATGAAAATGGGTTATTACAAATTAAAATAGCAAAACCAAAAGGAAAAAGAATTTCATTGGATTAATGAATGTAAAACAGAAAAGAGAATGTATCTGATGAATACATTCTCTTTCGTTGATTTGAACTTATTGACTTTTTACTCCATAGAGGATACATGCAACTCCTCCAAATACCCAAAGTAATTTTGTGAATGAAATCTTCTCAGCAATTCCAAATAAACCAATGGTTGTCGTTAAAATTAAAATGAGCGGACCGACTAATGCTAGCGAGGAATTTAACATCAAAGCCCTTTCAATATTATTGTATTTTAAGAACATAATGGCAACCATAATTTCTATACTGCCGGATAAAACTCGCAACAGCGCCATCCCTAGGATTGCTTTTTCAAATAAATGAAACAACCTGTCACCCCCATACATTGTTTACCCACAATATATGCACAATGAATTAAAAGAAGGACAAGTATCTATCGAGCGAAAGAAGTCAAATAAGAAAGACATTGAGCTTCCAGAGCTTGATAGGTACTTTTATATTTCAAATTTATCAAAAAACTGTTCATAATTCTCCTCAGACACGACGATAATCCCATTTCGTTTGAGAAGAGCAGCTGTCACGCCATTGCCCGCTGTCTTTTCCCCGTTAAAGTTCCCATTATAAATCATATTGCTGCCACAGGAAGGACTCCTTTCTTTCATAATGATGATATTAGCTCCAGCTTCTTTCACAATTTTCAATGTTTCTTCCGCACCTTTTATAAACTCTATCGTAACGTCCTGACCTGTATTCGTGACCACCCTTGCTTTCCCATCAAGTACATCCTCCCCACTTCCTCCTACGATTTCAGCAGGTTCTCTTGGTATCGATAATCCCCCCAAAACTTCAGGACAAAGCGGGATTGCTTTTTTCTCTTTAAACCATTCATTTATTTTCTTATTTAGATTATGAGACCCATTATACTTTACTTCTAATCCTGCTAAACAAGCACTCACTACAATCATGCTGAACACTCCTATTTTTTAAATTATTTATTATCATGAATCATTAAGATTAGTTTTCCAAAAGCATTTGCAAATGGTAGTACACTCAAAGAACAGATCAAATTAAATAGTACACTTAAATGAGCGAGTTGAACCTCAGGTGTCCGTGCTAATACCTCTCCTATTTCGGATAACGATTTTATAAAGGGATAAAAGGCGAGTACTCCCAGAACATTTAGCCAAATAT
>CALGSR010000061.1 GCA_937902115.1 uncultured Bacillus sp.
GTTTTCCACCACTTTACCCAAGAGCTTGTAATCAGATGTCAGCCCAATTAATTCATAAATATCCTGCTGCGGTACCTTCATCTCCTCTATTTCAGGCTCTACATGATGTTCCTCGCGGACGCTGCACGGCTCGGAACCATCAACCGGAATGTCCATCACTCGCTCAATCACGCCATACGCAAGATGGTATTGCTGATCACCATTTGTATACACTTCTTTATCAAACTTCTGAATCATCAGTTCAAAATCTAAACCATCAAGATACTTCTTTAAAGCGGCTTCCTCCGTTACGAGAATATCGGAGTATCGAATTGAAAACTCTTCCTCCGTACGGTAAAAATAGACGATTTGCCCAGCTTTTGAAATAGAAACGGTAAAGCCTGTACTATGGAGAAACAAACCATACTTTTCATCCCTTTTTTCATAGGTCACCATGAAGAGATTATTTACATCGAGTATTGCGGAAAGCCCGTACTTTTTTTGCCCCGGATAAAAGATGTTAGTGAAGTTTTCTGCAATCGCTGCAACTTCATCTTTTGTAAGTGTTCCTGCAGCGGGCTCAGGCTCGTCAAACAAAGTAAAACCCACCAATTCCCCCTTTTCATTTAAAGAGAAAGAGCCAATTTCCTCATTTGTCTTCGCATCCATTATCGCAAAGGAGTTTTCATCCATTTCAGAAACTTTCATATATGCCTCTACCGGTAAAAAGGGCCGTAATTTCTCCAACATTTTGTTCATGTTTTCCCCCTTATCCCCTTTTTCGTTTTATTTTAAAAATCAAAAGTTAATGTCGCATTGTTAATCCCTAGTACAAACGCTAAAACGACGGTCTTTACCGTTGTTCCAATCGTGACAGCACCAAATGCCGTACTTCCCAGCAAATTCCCACCCCAGAGGCTGTTAATCAATTGCATTGATGCTTACAAAGGATTTGTTAAAAAAATCGGCAACGAGAAGGGATAAAGCTTCCGATAAACCGAACCTTCCGTAAAATCCTGCTTCACAACTGACGCACCTTTCTAAACTATCATGCTTCCACCTATGACTATAGCACGAAAACAAGGGCGACAGGCATCATCTGACTGTTCAGATGATGCCTGTCGCCCTATTGCAGAACGCTAGAATTCAATTTGGACTAATTTAAGGATTGGCTGGCTTAACCAGTCCGTACTCGGACTTCTTTCGGACAGCTTCTTTGCTTTTGCTTTTTCCTGCTAAACTGTCCGAACCTCGACCTTCAGCTTTTTATCAACTAACACACACCCGATAAACCAACAGCAACTCAAGCGGCAGCTGATTCGGATTTGATTCTGGAGTACCTGATCCCAAGCAGGACGACAACAACGCCGCCTGTCATTAATACAAGAATGAGGTTTGAAAAATGCTCTGAATTAAAATGCTCGCCAAAAATTAAACCGAGTGCTACAGCGGACATAGTCGAACCTAAATGGCGGCACATTTGATACAAGCCAGTCGACACTCCAACCATATGATCAGGACTTGCTTCAAGCATCGCTGCCTGCAATGACACATTGCCAAAACTGCAGCCCGCCCCAATCAGGGATATAATCAGCACCATGACGATAACCGGCACATGACCAAAGAATACCCAAAGCAACAGAGCACCGACGACGATTAATAGATTTCCCGTCAAAATCGGTGGATTCACCCCTGCTCTATCAATCCAACGTCCAATTAACGGCGCCGTAATGATTCCCGTTCCGGACACGAATAACATCAATGCCCCGCTAAAACTCACACTTAATTGCAAACCATCTTGAAAATAGCCCGGCAATCCGAAAAATAAACAATAATAAATGAGATTAATAACAATATATTGTAAATAAACTAAAGATAATTTCCGATTCGAACGAAAAATACGAATATCGATAAACGGCATTTTTGTTTTCAATTCGTGACGAACAAACAATAAGATAGAAATAACCCCAATAATTCCGGCCCCAACATTCAATGTTGTTTTAAAGGATAATAAAAATAACAGAATCCCGACAATCCCTATTGTAAAAAACAGGATCCCGACCAGGTCCATTTTTTCTCTTAATTCACGCAAACTCAATTTCTTCTTGCTTTCATCCTTTGGCAAGACAAACCAGGCTAGAATAAAGCAAAACAGCAAAAGAGGCAAATTGACTAAAAAGATTGCCTCCCAGCCACCCCAAGCGATTAACACCCCGCCAATTGTTGGTCCCAGCGCTGCCATCGCCGACATAAACACAGCAATGAAGCCAAGCGCCGCTCCTTGCCGCTCACGAATATGATTACGAACCATTCCAATTCCTGCCGGATAAATCGACCCGCTCCCAACTGCCTGAAATAAGCGCATGATTACTAAAACAGCAAAGGCCGGCGCTAAAGGCGCACCTACGGCGGATATTGCTACTAAAATAAGCCCGCCGAGAAACATCTTCTTTCTGCCAATCAAATCGCCAAGTTTTCCGGCTACAGGCTGAGCCACCGCACTCGCTAAATAGAAGGAAGAAATCAACCAAGAAACCGTCAAATAAGAGAGACCGAAATCCTTTTGAATACTATAAAGTGCCAAGGCAATCATCGAAGAATTAAGCGGATTCAACATCGACCCTGTCGCTACCGTTGTTAAAAATAACCCTCTGCTCTTACGCCAACCTTTCATTTCAAACACCTAATTTCTAATCTTTATAAACCGCTACAAAGCCCTATATTTATTATAGTTCAAATTTTCTAAAAGGGGCAGAGACAAGGTTCCAGGAGGGACAAGGTTCCAGGTTCCTTGTCCCGCCAGGTTGGGACAGTGTACCCGTCCCCCTGTCCCATTTACATGTTTTTATGTAATATTTCTAATACGGTTCTTAATTCTGCCACGGGGATTTGCCCTGGTGCTGAGGCTTCTTTCCCTGCAGCGAATGTGAATGCAGAGCCGAATACTTCACCCGCTAAACGGCTGATAACGCCTGTTCCGCCCATTGACATCGTAATTATTGGACAATTCGCATATTCAGATTTAAAAGTGTTTGTAGCATCAATCAGTGTAATTACATCTGCTACGGATGTTGGCATGACAGCGATTTTAGGAATATCGGCACCATATTCCTGCATTTTGCGCAGACGTGAAACAATCTCGTCTTTTGCAGGAGTTTTGTGGAAATCATGGTTAGACATAATCACATATACGCCATTTTCTCTCGCAGTCGAAAGAATGGCTTTCACATTCTTTTCCTCGTTAAATAATTCAACGTCTACTAGATCAATATTTTTCGTTGCAATCGCCGTTTGATTTAACTCCACATAGAACTCATCGCTGATTTCCTTATTGCCGCCTTCTTTATGGCTGCGGAATGTGAACAAAAGAAGTTCTTCAGCAAAGACATCCCTTAATTGAGCAATCAGCGCTTGAACAGCTTCCAGGTCCTCTACTTTTTCAAAAATATCAACGCGCCATTCCACTACATCCGGCCTCAAGTCCTTTACTAATGCGGCTTCATCAAGAATTTGTTGTTCCGTTTTACCTACTAATGGAACGATAATTTTTGGCATTCCTTCACCGATCGTGACACCTTTTATCGTTAATGTACTCATTTCCTTCGTTCACCCTTATAAATAGTTTTGTCAAAAGAATACCACAAAACAAAGGGCAGTTCCCCTATTTTGCCAAAATGGGACAAGGTTTCAGGTTCATTGGGACGAGGGACCGGGTTCGTTGTCCCATTAGTAAAGAATATCTATTATGGTGAATATATAAATAACGCAAAATAAAGAGGATATGGAAGGTAAATTGTGATGGAAGAGTGGAATCCAGAAAATCATAAGACAGACCTTAATTCAAATGGAATCACATCAGATTTTATTGAGCAGTTACATAAACTAAGACAGGATTTACTTAGCGGAATTAGGCTGGGGGATCAAGAGTTAGTATCGGAATTGGAAGGACAAATATCGAGGGTGATTGGCAGTGATCAATTAAACATTCTTAAGAGAGTTCCAAACAACAAAATTCGTGCCTTTAAAAATATTTTATTATCGCATAATACGCTTTACAGCTATGCAGCTGAATTAGGCGGGTTAAGCCCTTGGCAAAGTCACTTTATGTCAGAAAAATATGCGATTATTATTGAGCATGCGGAAACCGTACCACAGTTGGAAAAAATCCATACGAATATGATGATGGAGTACGCGGATCCGGCCATTCGATTCAGGGAGAGCAAAAATTTAACGATTGTCGAAAAAGCGGAGAACTTTATCGAAACTAATTTTGCTGAGGATCTATCAATAGAGGAAATAGCAGAGAAATTACATGTCCATCCCTCGCATTTAATGAGGTCATTTAAGAAAGAAAAAGGAATAACCATTAGTCATTATCGAAATGTGAGAAGAATAAAGGAAGCAAAGGAGCTTATTTTACATACGAATCTTTCCATGACTGAAATTGCTTTCATGATTGGGTTTAATAACTCACAATATTTTTCAAAGTTTTTCAAAGAGCATGAGGGTTTATCACCGATTGAGTTTAAAAAAGGTAAAAAGTAATCCATGTAAGGCTTAAGCGCATAAAGTAGCTTACTTTATGCGCTTTTTCTTTCAGAAAAGTTATATTTTGTATCAAAATTTTCCGGGGGAATACGCAATTATAATACAAAAGGATGCAATTTTAGTATAAAACTTTTCGAGGTTTTAGTTTTATACTTGTATACAGATACAAGATAAAGCGCTTACAAAATAGAACTTGTCCACCCCATTTATTGCTCCGCTTTATGTTGTATAGGAAAAATGAAAACCGTTTACGAGGGAGGTAAAACGAAATTATACTCACCTTAATTCGTTTGATTCATTCACCAAAATAGAAATGTTTGGAGGTTATTATATATGAAAAAGTTTGGCGTCAAAGACCAAGTTGGATACATGCTGGGAGATGTTGGCGGTAGTTTTGTAAACTTGTACATTGGCAGTTTCTTTATCATTTTTTGTACGTATGTATTAGGGGTAAGCGCCTATTTCATGGGGACGATGTTTTTAGTTGGGAAAATTTTCGATGCGTTTGTCACCGCAATAATGGGAACGCTTCCAGACCGTTTTAGAATTGGGAAATCCGGAGATAAGTTCAAACCTTGGATCAATTTTTCAAAATGGTTATTAGCAGCTGCTTGTTTATTAGCCTTTGCTGATGTGTCAAGCTTGGGCTCTACCGCTACACATATTTGGGTTGTAGCAACTTATTTATTCTTCTGTGTCGCCTATACTGCGGATGCCATCCCTTATGGTTCATTGGCATCGGTGATTTCAAATGATCCGTTAGAGCGCACTAAATTATCTCGTGCTCGTTCGATTGGCGGAATGATTGTAGGAGTTGGATTTTTATCCTTTGTTCCGACGTTTATCTATGATGCAAATCGAAATATCGTACCAGAAGCATTTTTCTATATCGCGATTGTATTCAGCATTCTTTCCTTATTATCTTATACAGGATTATTAAAATTAACAACCGAGCGTATTCGTGATGAGCAGCCTGCTGGCGCAAAACCTGAATATGATTTTAAAGATGCATTTAAAGAAGCTTTCACAAATCGGCCGTTAATCGGGATGATGGTCGCCACTCTTGGTTCCATGCTGTTGATTTCTGGGGTAGCCACTTTAGCACCAATTGTGTTTGCGGAGTATTATGGCAGCCCAGGCGCTTTTGCCATAAACCAATTTATTCAAATGGGTGTTACCCTCGTATTATTCGTATTTATCCCTAAATTGGTTGCTAAGTTCAATAAACGTAATTTAGTCGTTGCAACCGCAGCTTTCAGTTTAGTGGCATCCACTTTATTAACCTTCTTTACCATCGGGAACGTGTTTGTATTTGCTGCTTTATATAATATCGCTACGATCGGTTCGATGGTATTCGTCATGCTTGTTTGGGCATTGGTTACAGACTGTATTGACTATACAGAGTATAAATCCGGAAAGAAATACGAAGGAACTCTTTACTCCTTGTATTCCTTCATTCGTAAGGTAGGTATGGGGGTAGGCGCCGCTTTTGGAAGTTACTCATTAGGCTGGGTTGGATTTGTCTCAGGGGCAAAATCACAAACACAAGAAGTCGCAGCGGGAATATTAAAAATGTACACTGGGCTTCCAATCGCAGCATTTATTTTAATTCTAATTGGCGTCGGTTTAATTTTCCACCTAAACACTGATAGAACAAATGAAATGCATAAAACATTAAAAGAACAAAGAGCAGCTTAAATTTTATAAGCATGGGCTTCCTCC
>CALGSR010000062.1 GCA_937902115.1 uncultured Bacillus sp.
ATTGTAAAAATAAATGGGAAGGGCTTACCTCTCGATTTTCATTTATATCAAAATGACAGTAGCTTACTGTCACAGGACCTTCCGCTTGGGCAAGCAACTGTAACATCTCATATAGTCTTTTCTGTCCATTTTCCGCCAGAAGTGGTAGGCCATTTGCTAGATTTTCCCGCTCTGTATCAAGCAGCAAAGGATCTTCATTCGAACCACCGGGAAAATTTCTATTATCTAATCCGACAATATAGATATGATTGCGGGAATGATAGAGACCTGAATAATAGGATGCTACATGTAAAAACCCTGGTTTTGGACTGGATTGGAGAACCCTTATTGCAAGAAGCAGATCCTCAAGTTTTTCAAAAAGACGATATTGATCATAATTTCCCTCTGCAAACGGCAGCACTTTTTCCATTTCATTAAGCAGTGCCTCTTTTGCCACTTTATCAAGAGCAGACGCCGCTTTACTATGTTCCTTTATGATAAAGGTCATACCTGCAAGAGTCTCTTTATAATTCATCTGTTCTGTATTCATAGGCAACGTTTTCCATAATTTTTTAAACCACTGCATAAGCCATGATACTTGTTGTGTTTTATTATTATAGTAAGTGATTAGTTTTTCATCCTCAGCAGTCATTTTCCTTTCTGATAATGATTGAATCATCCCATTTAATTGGGAAATATAACGCTCCTTACTCCAGCCAATACTAGCATCACGAAGGATACGAGTGATACTGGCTTGTGAAGGTGCATCCTCCCCTAAATCCAGCAGCCCTTCATGCAGCAAATCAAGAAAGACTGACACACTATAATTTGACTTCATCCATTTTATCATCCCTGCAGCAAGTCGCCCTGGCCTGCTTAATATAATTGGAATTCCTTCGCCAAAGGTGAAAGGAATATCTCCTTTTTGTGATAAATGATAAAAAAGAGTAATGTATTTGTCTCCGTTTGTATAATAAATCACCTGATCATCAAGTTGTGATTGAGTGATTTTAATTTTTTGCAGAATATTTTTGCATTCCATTTCCTCTGTTTTAGCCGTAAGTACTGTTAAATCAGCTTGTTCTACTGCATGATCGAGATCATATAAGTAGCTAAATGGGGTCGGCTTCCCCCATTCAATCGATTGAAGGCTTGAACGTTCCGGTATAGTGATCCCAAATACTTGCTGTAACGGTAACTTTGGAGCAGCTTCGGGTAATATTTTAGATAAAAAACTCTCTTCTAAATGGGATAATGTAAGATTGGATTGAAGAATATAAATGACGTTATCATTTGTTTTTCCATATTGAATGGCCATTCGAAAAATTGCAGCGCTGTCTATCATTTTGTATTGTTGCAGCAACTCTTCAAATCTATTAAGAACCAGTATTAAATCTTGCCCCTTCTTTTCCGTTAGAAACTTAGTTGGGCTGAGTGATTTACTCGTGTATCCAGACATTCGCAAGGTATGAATCGTTTGATAAATCGCACGGCTAAATGAGGCGGTGATTTCCATTTGATGAAAATAGTTTAATAACCCGTCCTCTTTCAAGCGGGTTAGTGCTAAATAGGTAAACTGCGAACCTACTGCCTCATCTATCATTTGTAAAGGTTCTTTCGTATAAACTTCTACCAGTTCAATCGCCAAATCAAACACTGTTTTATACCTCAAATTGATCGTTTGCAGACCTTCTTTCATACATGCTTCAATTATTTGCTCACCAATTGAATACTGATCGACAATGATTACTTTTTCTTCAAAAGGATACTCATTACGAATGGAATGTAGCGCTTTGACAAACGAATTCATAAAATCCCTCCCTTATATAGGAACATTATCCTGCCATCTTACAATTTTTTCAATAGATTAAAGCTTATTGTAGGAATGTTTATACATAAATACAAGCAATATTCAGTTATTGCACAACATGCAAAAAAACCACTTAATCTAAATAAGTGGGTGGAGAATTTTATTATCGATTTAAAAAATAAGGAAGATAAGCTCTTCAATTGCTGCTATATTACTCAATTCTTTAGCTTCAAAGAGATCTTTTCAAAATACGGACTCAGGCTTGAGACCCCTGCATTCAAGGCAATTCTAGAGAAGATTTGTTCTTGCCTTTCTTTTTTCCATAGTCCACCCGCAAGGACCGTTACATTTGTATCACGGTATGCACTAGGAAACATTGGTGTCGTCGGTCCGGTAATGATAACTTCGCGAGCATTTTTGCATAGTTCGATCAACTGATCCATCGTCTGATTCACAAATGCGGTTCCTGAAATGAACACGACATCACACTGCGGTAACCATTCTTCCTGCGTTTCAGGTGGGTAAACACATTCATTCACCGCATTATCATAGATGATCACCTTTTGAACTCTGCTTTCCGTTTTCTTGACAAGGCCACGGATCCAGCCAATAAAACCAACGGTATCCTCTTGTTCGAATTGAACAGCATCAGCAGCTTCTGACCTGTCCGCTGCTGCAAGGTTCTGAGAATAAGCACAAGCATTAATGGTAGCTATCCCGAGTGTTCTTTTTAAGACATGAGCATCTGGGACGGTTGCCCATTTTGCCATTTCAATTGCTTCCATTTTTTTGATGATTTCAGGATCAAAAGAAATCGGATCCTGTGCATTTACTTCTTCTCGTAAGATCAGCGATGTTCCTATTCCTCCATCATCCAATTGCACAGCTGCCATGGTCAGCCCGATATAGACATTGCTTATTTTTCTTTTTTTTAACACTGGTTCGGCTTCAGCAAAAATTTTATCGATCAGCATACGCTTCCCTCCGGTGCTACGTTTATGAATAATCCAGCTGTTTTTCAACATACATTGTTTGACTACTTTTCATTTCTCTTCGATACTTCTTCCATTTTACCATGAATTAGGATAAATCAAATGCGTAGATTTCTAGATGATGGCTCCAGACGAAATGGTCTTTTTGTTAGGAATGCGGATTCATCGAGATAGGTCCGTCATCACAGCAATTAAAAAGAGATAAACTTGGACGATGAACTCATCCCGTGTCTATTTATCAGCATCTTTCTAGCAAAATTTCATATTGATATTTAATAAAGTCTTTTAAGAACTTGATTTTCTCTTTGGAATCGATGATCTCGAATGGAACATACACTTCATGCTTTTTTAGTTGGATATTTCTCATTTCTTCAATATCAAATTTCAATATATCCTGTATTTCCTTTTGGATGATTTTTCCTTTAGTCGACTCAGGATTTCCAGGATCAACATGAATAATTAAGCAATGGTATTTTTTCTCACCATTTAGAGTCGCAATTTTTTTGGGGGCGCGTCCAAAGAAATGGAGTGTATATCCTACTGACAAACTCTTCGCTGGAAGTGTATACACCATTGAGCCTAAACTGTTTAAATATTTATTCAGATCAGCAAATACATGGAGTTCATTCATTTTTATCTCTCTCCACCGTTAGTAAGTTTCTAAACTATTATTTTCATTCATATTAGAGTTTTACTATTATTTCGAGTATCAACCATCAAACTTGAAAAAACGGGACAATGTACCCGTCCCCTTGTCCCATTCCTGAAAGTTCATTGTGAATTTAATAGGAATGCGGATTCAGTGGGACAAGGAACCCGGAACCGTGTCCCATTCTGGTGGAAGGAGTTGATAGTATGGTTTTTGCAGGAAGCGGTCATCAATAAGAACGATGGTTCCCTGATCTTGTTCTGAGCGGATGAGGCGGCCTCCTGCTTGAAGGACTTTGTTCATTCCCGGGTAGACATAGGCATAGTGATAGCCGTTTTTTCCTTGCTTATTAAAATAATCCTTTATTAGATCGCGCTCGAAACAGAGCTGTGGCAGACCAACTCCGATCACGACTACCCCGTTTAAACGGTCGCCGATTAAATCGATTCCCTCTGAGAAGATTCCCCCAAGGACCGCAAAACCCAATAAGGTTTCATTTTGCTTCGGTTGAAAGCACTCCAAAAAGGCTTCTCTTTCTTCCTCAGTCATCCCCGTTGTTTGAATCAGTGTTTTTGTCTCGTCATCTACTTCTTTAAACTGATCGTATACAGATAGCAAATAGTGATAGGACGGGAAAAAGATTAAATAATTACCAGATCGGTCCTTGATTAAGGCTTGTACAGTAGAAACAATCGCATCTTTTGTGTGCTCCCGATCGCGATAGCGGGTGGACAATGGTTTAATAAAAACATCGGTCTGTTCGCTTGAAAATGGGGATGGCAGAGAAAGGATATAATCATCCCCCTTCCCGCCGAGGATATCCTGATAATAACGTAGTGGCGTCAGTGTCGCCGAGAAAAAGATTTTACTGCGAAATCCCTTCCCCATTTTCTGCAGCGAGTTTGCCGGATTCATGCAAAAAAGCTTAAGTTGCACATCATTTTTCTCTTTTTCGCAATAGATGATATAAGAATCATCAAGAAGTTCAATGATCTTGGTGAAATTTTTCACGGCGAAATAAGCCTCTAATAGAT
>CALGSR010000063.1 GCA_937902115.1 uncultured Bacillus sp.
ATTAAAAACAAACGAACATATTGGGTCAACAGGGCTTCGAAGTTAATCGTATTTTCAAGTATTCGATGGGAAGAGGGAATCAATCGGGGTGTTTCTACTGTATCAAAATGAATATAAGTTAATACGAGGGGGTTTTGAGGGTTATGGGTTGCTTCGGTCTCATCACCTGGTTTAAACAAAAAGCAATCACCTTTCCCGACGTGACGGGACTTTTTATTTAATAACACAGTACCCTCCCCATTCCAAACATAAAATAAATCATAGTTCGGCATAGGGACATCTCTTTTTCTCCACTTCCAATTTGGTTCACAATGAATGGTGGCTAATGAAGGTTTTAATAAAAAGTCATCTGGATTTAAATAAAGCATCCATCTCCCCCTTTCACAAATGAGAAAGTTTCTCTATTAATAAATTTATTATGCTTAAAGTCCAAACGTCAATATATATGCTTTCTATACCAAGTCTACTACCTGACCCAAACACCACCGCTTTAGGAAATAAAAAAGAGGAAAAAGGAGGGGTAACCCATTCTCCCGATTTTCACTCCTTTTTCAAATGAATTAGATATTTTATTAGTCATCCATCATACGTTTCTTAAGCAATAGATTAGCAATAAGCAAGGCCGCGATGGTCCAGGCTAGGATGATAATGAGAGAAATCCATATATCCCCTGCAGCACCGGCGATACTATATTCTTCAAGAAGCAATAACTGGACGCTTGGCAGCCACTTTAATACATCTAATACAGGATATGTATCTGCAAGCATTAATCCCATCGGACCAAATGAAAAGATAGCCATCACCGGTAATACTGCTACTGAGGCTTCCATTACTGTTTTTGTAAAAAGGCCGCAGATGGTTCCAATGGCTATGTAAAACACCGTTGAAATAATTAGAGCTATAGAAAGAATAAATAAATTGGCTGGTGAAAAGCCAAGCAAATAAATAGTTAGAGCTAAAATAACCGCTGTTATTGAAAAAACCAGTGTGCTTTTTCCAACGAAAATATCAGTCATACTCGCCGGGGACATCATTAAACTGCGTAATGTGTTATTTTCCTTTTCTTCAGCGATTAAACAGCATTGAATAAAAGTTGTAATAATCGCAAACGTCATATTAATCGGCAAAAAATAGGCTTGCAGCGTATCAGCACCACTTTTGTTATACATAAAGGCCAATAGTAAAGGTAGAAATACCATCGTTGAAACCGCATAATTCCGTGAAAATTCTTTATAGTCTTTTATAAAAATAGCACGCATCCGCTTCATTGATAGATTCATTGTAAATCACTCCCTGTTAATTGCATAAAAATATCTCCTAATGTCGGCTCATTGGACTGGACACGTTGAACAAGGCGGCGCTTCATCCAATCACTAAACTTTCCCGCGGCAGCCGGTTCATTTAATGGCAAAGTATGCTGCTCACCATTTGTTAATTCAACAACCATGGATTGATCACTGTATTGCTGTCTTAATTGAGATGGCGCCCCAATTGCCCGGATTTTTCCTTTATGGAGGAATGCAACACGGTCACATAAGGTTTCCGCCTCTGCCATATCATGAGTTGTTAAGAAAATCGTTGTCCCCACCTCATTCAATTTACGCAATCCTTTATAAATATGCTGCGTATTAACCGGATCCAGTGCCGATGTTGGTTCATCTAAAAATAACAAATCCGGTTTATGCATGATTGCTCGTGCTAACGTAACACGTTGAATCATCCCTTTTGATAAAGTATTTACCTTTTTCTTGCGTGCATCCTGCAAATTCACAAATTGTAATGCCTCATCTACAGATGCAGGGGCAAGATTATACAATTGACTATAGAGTAAGAGATTCTCTTCTACGGTCAGTCTTTTATACAATCCGCTGTTATCTGTTAAAATACCAAAACGTGCTTTATTGACACTTTCATTCATTTGTTTTGCCGGGATTCCGAAAATAGAAGCTTGTCCAATGGTTTGTTCCAATTGAGCGGTTAAAATTTTTATCATCGTCGTCTTACCAGAACCACTTGGACCAAGAAAACCGAAAATCTCTCCCTTTTGAATAGAAAAGCTAACATCCTCCAACGCTGTAAAACTATTGAAATTTTTTCCAATATGCTGAACATCAATTGCTGTTGTCATCAGCACAACCCCCTTCGTTTCATTTCTTACCTTAAGTTTAGTGAAAACAAAGGGAACCAGCCTTAGAATCAGCCTTAAATGTAGCAAAGTAATGTTGAACTGTACCATATTGTTGTTGAATGGCGCTATTATTCCCCAGGAAATACTACAAAATGCCAATTAATTCTTTTAATTCTGTTAATTTCGCCCGGGAAAGGGGAATGACAATCCCTTCTTGAACATTTAATTTTAGACTATAGCTGTTTTTCGTCCATGTAATAATCTCACGTACCTTTTGCAGGTTCACTATATAGGAACGGTGGCAGCGATAAAAGCCATATGGACGCAGCCGTTTCTCTAATTCTTGTAAAGTTAATGCACAACTATAACTAGTACCTGCTACATTGACATAGACAGTGCCTTCAACGCTTTCAATATAATCAATTTCCGGTGGATTAAAGAGAATCGTTTTATCCTGATGCTTCGTTTGAATTTTTTCTATTTTAATGATTGGTTCCTCAGCCGGTTCTGGTGCAATCGTTTCTTCATTGAAATCCATTTTATGGAAACCTAGATGGTCGATGCGATAAATGTCCTCAGCCACAAGGAGGAGTTCCTCTAAGTTGTGGCTGAGTAATAAAATCGTTTTTTCTTCATCTGCCATTTTCTTTATTAACTGAATAATCATTCTCCGGGATTCCTCATCTAATCGATCAAATGGTTCCTCCACAATAAGCAATTCCTTTGTATATAAAAAGGGCTGCAAAAAGGATAAACAATTTTTTTCACTTTCAGTCAGCCGTTTGACTTTTGTTTTTCGTTCTTGCTGGAGACCGAATAACCGTAACATTTCCTCAAGAGGGGCAGGACAGCTGCACAAATCCAGATAGAAGCGGAAGGTTTCCTCCACATTTAAAAAAGGATAGTGCCCACTATCTCTCCGATGAATATAGCCTGTTTTCCTAAGCTGTTCCATTAAAACTTGTGTTCTTTTTATATCTGTATAAATCCCCGTAATCTTTGCCTTAATCGTAAAAGCAGGAATAATTATTTTATCTTTCTCTGTTACTTCCGCTACTTGAATATCCATAAATCTCTCCCCAAATCAATCTATAATATTTCTATTCAATCCAGCTTTCTATTTTTCATAGCATTGTCTAAAACCCCTAAACATTCTATCATTTCAATGGAGTAAGAAAGCGACCTTTTACATTTATGATACCGAAGAGACTGTTTTTATCAAACTTTATTTTTCCGCATGCAAAAAAAGAGCGGGAGATGAGGATTACTCTCTCCCGCTCTTTTGTCTCTTTGATATTCTTTCCAGCAAGCCGTTTTTGCATTTCCGAAGTGGGATTTAAAACGTGCATACAGATTGAGCCATTTTCTTAAGCCTGATAAGATTTGTCTGCTTCCGATAACATATTATATGTGCCTGCATAAGTCTCACAAACATCTTCAGGAATGGTGTAGTTATCCGTAATTTTACGCAACTGAGTAAATTCTGCATCCAAGTTTGGTTTGCTTGTGCCTGCTTCTATAATTTTTGCATTCATTCCTTCGAACAACTCACGTACTGCAAAAGCCTCTGGATGATTCTTACCATGGGCTCGTGTGATTGCTGACGTGTATAAATCTAATTTTGAGGAATACTCCTCTACAACTTCATGAAATGTTCTTGTTTGCTCTGCCATGATTGAATTCCTCTCCCTCAATTGAATTTTCTTATGTGTCTTAAGCGGATTTTACTTTTGATTTGATGACGGGATATCCTAAATCCTCGATGGCCTTTTCAATATCGCCAATTGCCAACGCTTCTGAATCAAAATCTACCTTTACTTTACTTGAATTGAATAATACCTTTAAACTTTCTTTATTGATACCATTCAATCCTTTGACTGCATTTTCAATCTTTTGCATACAGGATGGACAAGATAATGTTTCTAATTGAATGACTGCTTTTTGCATAATCTATCTCTCCTTTATTCATATTGAATTTTTGTTGTTCTACTTCTTCCTCTTTACAATTCTAGTGTAGCTCGGTTTCGGATAAAATAAATTGACGGTAATCAAGTTTTGCAACTTATTCTTCTGAAACTTAGTGGTATTTCAAGTTTGGGCTGTTCCTATTATGCTTCTGTTACAGTTTTCTTTCCGTTTAAACGGTATCTCAGCAATCTCATACCGTTTAAGATAACAACTAAGATACTGGCTTCATGAACCAGCATTCCGATGGACATGTTCATCCATTCGCTGAAGAACACGCTGGCAAGTAGGACCAATACGACACCTACCGCAATCGCAATATTTTGTTTCATATTTCTTGCAGTCGCTTTTGTTAAACCTAATGCATGTGATAAATGACTAAAGTTAGAATTCATTAAGACTACATCAGATGTTTCAATCGCAACATCTGTTCCGCTTCCCATGGCGATTCCGATGTCCGCCAAGGCTAATGAAGGACTATCGTTGACCCCGTCTCCGACAAAGGCGACGATGCGGCCTTCAGACTGGATTTTTTTGATATAAGCAGATTTATCTTCTGGCAGCATATGTCCATGTGCTTCTGTGAGGCCGAGTTCACGAGCAACTAAATCAACGGTTCCTTGGTTGTCACCGGAAAGGACGACGAGGTTTTTCACACCTAACTTTTTAAATCTTTGCAGTTCTTCTCTCATCCCTGGACGAATTTGATCACGAATGCCCATCAGGACTTCCAATTTGCCATCTACGGCTGTCAAGACAAGGGAGTTTCCATTTTCCTCAAATCGCTTCACATCTGCTTTGGCTTTTTCGCTCAACACAACATTTTCTTTTTCCATTAAGGCAACATTACCAACAGCTACTCGACGACCATTTACCTTTGCAACAATTCCCCCGCCTTTGACAACTTCTGTCTCTTCAACCGGATGGAAGACCGTCTCGCCAATTTTATTTAAGACGGCTTTTGCAAGGGGGTGATCAGATTCACGCTCAACGCTGGCCAAGTAGCCAAGAACCTCCTTGCTGTTTTCTCCGTAAGATTCACTTTCCGCGACTTCAGGATTTCCTCCTGTTAATGTTCCTGTTTTATCAAAGACCATTGTATCTACTTTACTGAAATCATTTATGACCTCACTGCCTTTTAGGAGGATGCCATTACGTGCACCATTTCCGATCCCCGCAACATTTGAAACCGGTACACCAATCACCAACGCCCCTGGACAGCCTAAGACTAAAATGGTGATGGCTAATTCAATATCTCGTGAGAATAGCCATACGATGAGTGCTAGAACTAAAACTGCTGGAGTATAGTATTTGGAAAATCGGTCAATGAACCGCTCCGCTTCCGACTTGGAATCTTGGGCTTCTTCTACCAATTCAATGATTTTACCAAATGTCGTATCTTCCCCTACCCGGTCTGCCCGGATTTGAATCGTACCATTCTCCAAAATCGTTCCCGCAAAGACTTCAGATTCGCTTACTTTATTCACGGGTACAGCTTCACCAGTGATGCTTGCTTCATTGATATGGCCTTCTCCGCTTATTACAGTCCCATCAACCGGAACTTTTGCGCCTGTTTTGACAAGTAAAATATCTCCTTCGTCCACATCATCAACGTCTATCTCTGCAAATTCCCCGTTCTCCATTTGCTTCCACGCGCTCTCTGGTGCCATTTTTGTTAATTCTTTGATGGCAGATCGTGTTTTGTTCAATGTGCGTTGTTCTAAGTAAGAGCCGAAGAGGAATAAGAATGTAACAATTGCTGATTCTTCGTAGTTTTTAATTAAGAAAGCTCCGATAACAGCAATGGTAACCAGCACATCAATACTGACAACTTTTACTTTCAATGCTTGATAGGCTTGGATGGCAATGGGTGCCGCTCCAAAAATCGAAGCGATAATAAACGACCCATTGAAAAGAGTTGTGTTTTCTAAAACAAAATGACTAAAGAATCCGAGTGCAATCAAAATGGCACTAATCAACGTAATTGGATTTTTCCTACTCAATACATATCTTTGCATCACTGTTTCCCCTCCACATTTTATTTTTTTCCTCCTGTTGTTGACTTAAGTATAAAATGTTTAGCGATATTAAAAATTGACGCCCATCAACTTTCAACATATTTTTTTGTCTGGAACAGCTTTTTCTTTCGTTTTGATGATTGGATGCTGAACAAAACAAAAAGACCGGATCACTATTGGAATCCAGCCTTGAGCTTTGATTGGTTTTCAATTAAAAAACTTCATTGTCACTCAACAAATTGTTGTAGCTTATTTTATTATCAAGACCTAAATCGTAAAAGGTCATAAAAAATAAGGGATAATACATATTAGTCATGACTAATATGTATTATCCCTTTTACTTTTTGTTTCATAATTGCGCCCTTTAACGGAATAACGAAAATTAGAAAAACAAATATGAATTAGCTTATTTTTTCTGGAACTAACGCCCTCGTTGAAGATGAACCATTTAAGCATTACTAAAAAGTTAAAGACCAGTTTGTGCTTTAACCTTTTAGTTATTTGATGATGAATTACCTTTTTATTTACTCTTTAAATGTTTTTTACTCCAATTGCCCATACTATCAAGTATAGGAATAAAACTTTGCCCCAAAGGTGTTAACGAGTATTCTACTTTGGGAGGCACTTCTTTATAGACTTCTCTGTGAACCATTTGGTCATCTTCCAATTCTCTCAACTGACGTGTCAGTATTCCTTTTGAAATATTAGGTAGTAGCCTTTGAAGTTCATTAAATCTTCTTGTTTGTGTGCTTAAATGCCATAGAATGATAATTTTCCATTTTCCTGCAATTATGTCTTGAGCTTGTGTAACTGGACAAACCTCTATTTGTTCCTCTGGCGGTTCACCAACGAACCAACTTCGTGCCATAATAAATACCTCTCTTTCTTAATGGTACTATTTTTGTGACTATGTTATAAAAAAATGACTACTTTTAAAAAAATGCCTAATACTATAATATTTGATTACGCTTAATAATTAAACAAAAAGATTGGAGAGATAACTAATGAAATTATTAGTAACCGGAGCAACAGGAAAATTTGGCACCAAAGTTGTAGAGACTTTATTGAAGACTGTACCAGCCAGTCAACTAGCTGTCAGTGTTCGTAATCCGGAGAAAGCGAAAGGTTTGCAGGCTCGTGGAGTAGAAATTCGACAAGGAGATTTTGATTATCCGCAAAACTTGGATTCTGCTTTTGCAGGAATTGAACGCTTATTAATAATTTCTGCAGATGGAGATAACGAAACAAGGATCCGTCAACATGCCAATGCAGTGGCTGCGGCAGAGCGTGCTGGAGTTAAATTCATTGCGTATACCAGCTTAGCAAATGCACAAGAAAGTACAAATTTATTCGCACCAACGCACAAGACAACTGAGGAAGCGATTAAGAAAACAGGCATTCCTTATTCCTTCTTGCGTAATAATTGGTACTTAGAGAATGAAATTCCAAGCATTCAAGGTGTCCTAGCGGGAGCTCCTTGGCTGACATCAGCAAGAGATGGAAGGGTAGGATGGGCATCACAACAAGATTATGCTGAAGCGGCGGCCGTGGTATTATCTGATAATGGACATGAAAATACCATTTATGAGCTTTCTGGTAAGCCTTTGACTCAGGAAGAATTTGTTTCTGTCCTTGGGGATGTACTGGGCAAAGAAGTACCTATTCAACAAGTAGATGATGCTGCATATGCGGATATTATGAAGGCTGCTGGCATACAAGATTTCGTTATTCCAATCCTTGTTGACATCCAAAGAAGCATTCGAGAAGGCTCATTAGATTTCGAGAGTAATGATTTCGAAAAAGTTCTTGGTCGTCCAGCTACGCCAATCAAAGAGGCACTTTATAATGGACCCATAAATCTAGACACGAAATAAGGAGATGTTAAAGTAGGTTTA
>CALGSR010000064.1 GCA_937902115.1 uncultured Bacillus sp.
GGAAGGATCACTACGATTGTTTTTCCTTGGTTTTCAGGACGACTTGCAGTTTTTGTTGCTGCAGCAATGGCAGCCCCTGAAGAGATTCCCACAAGTATACCTTCCTCTCTAGCTATTTTTCTTGATGCTTCAAATGCTTCATTATTACTAATTTTTATAATTTCATCGTAAGTTTCAGTGTTTAGAACTTCTGGAACAAAACCAGCCCCAATTCCCTGAATTTTATGCGGTCCTGAAGCCCCTCCCGATAAAACTGGTGATCCCTCAGGTTCAACAGCAATAGAAACAACAGAAGGTTTCCGCTCTTTTAGAACTTCTGATATTCCAGTAATGTTACCTCCAGTATCGATACCACTAATGACAATATCAACTTTCTTATCTGTATCATTCCATATTTCTTCTGCTGTTGTTTTTCTGTGCATCTCTGAGTTTGCTGGATTATTGAATTGCTGAGGAATAAAGGCATCTTTGGTTTCGGCAGCTAATTCATTGGCCTTTTCAATAGCACCTTTCATCCTTTTCGGCCCTTCTGTAAGGACAAGCTCTGCGCCGAATGCTTTTAACAATTTTCGGCGTTCTACACTCATAGTATCTGGCATAACAAGAATACATTGATATCCTTTAACAGCGGAAACATAGGCAAGGGCAATTCCTGTATTACCGCTTGTTGGTTCAATGATTACTGTATCTTTATTGATTAGACCTTGTTGTTCGGTGGCTTCAATCATCGCCAGCCCAATACGATCTTTAAACTTCCAAGTGGATTAAAGTATTCCAATTTTGCAAGAACTTCGGTTCCTGTTTCATCACTAATCTTATTGAGCCGGACAAGTGGTGTATGACCCATTAGCTCAGTAATATTTTTTGCAACCTTTGGACGATTAAGATTAATTGATATTTATTATTCTCCTTTTCTAATCCTTTTCTATTCTATTAATTGAACAAGTAGATGATCCCAACAATTCCGATACCAATCAACCAAGTCCAGAGCGATGTCTTTGTAAAAACCTTTTCTGAATGATTGTCTTTATTAGAGTGATCGCCACCGCAACAACCCATTGTACTTACCCCTTTCTATCTAACATTGTTGTTTCTGTTATAAGTTTAACCAATGGACATGGAGATTTTATGAATTTACAAACTGTTCACAATTTAATAGTCAAGCAACGATAAACACTTTTTCTCCATAAAAAATTGATAATTTATCTTTATAGTTACGTTGTAACCACAGAAATTGATAAATAGGAGTGTTAAAAGGAAATGAGGGAAATAGATGAAACCTATAATTAGTGTTGGACCATTCACAATTTACTTTTTTGGCTTGATGATCGCTATCGGTGCATTTGTCGGAATATATTTCTTGATTCGAGAAGCAAAACGACAAGGACTTGACCACAAAGTATTAATGGATGGAGCTTTATATTCATTAATTGGTGGGGTTATAGGCGCACGGGTGGTTTATATATTTATTTATAATCCTGCTTATTATTTTTCGAACCCTATAAAAATATTTTCCATTCATGAGGGTGGTCTTTCCGTTCACGGTGGAATTTTAGGAGGATTATTAGTTGCTTATTGGTTTCGGTGTTTTTAAAAAAGCATAGGATGCCTATTTGGAAAACACTGGACATAGCAGCTCCGGCACTAATATTAGCCCAGGGTATAAGCAGGATCGGTTGTGACGTATTTGGGGATCCTATTTCGAGTATCTTACCGTGGGGAATGGAGATTAATGGAGAATACCTGCATCCATCACAAGCATATGAATTCCTACTGGATTATTTGTTATTTGGATATCTGTGTTTACGTTTGAAAAAGCCGTCCTATTCGGGACAAGTTTTCATACATTATCTAATTGGGTTCATGCTTATTCGTGGAATAGTAGAATTTACAAGGATAAATCCAATGTTCTTCGGACCTTTTAGTGTTAGCCATATTATGAGTTTAATAGGAATTATTATTGGGTTCACCTTAATAAAATATCAAAGGCAAAAGGGGAAAATGGAGAAAGGAATGGTGATTAAGAAGAGTGATTATATTAAAACAGCATTACTCGTATTTGGATTAATGGTTGTTTCTCTAATACTCTATTATTTAGTTCAAGGATAAGGTTCGTTCGTTATTTTAAATTCTTAGGTAATTCTCAGATTCATTTCAGCTGCTATTAAGAAAACAAGCCTAGAATCAAAATAGATAAAAATTATGTTTAGGAGATATTATGCTTTTCGATAATAAGGTAAAAGAAAAAGACTTAGTTTGTGACATGTTATAAATCAATAATAATTTATCAGCTATAAAAATGAGAAAGGAGAGGGAATGATGGATAGAGAGAAAGTTTTTAATGAGCTTATGAAAACGCTTTATGAAACTTCTAGACTAATGAGTTCTTATGAGAGTATTCCTCGTAAGTATGATACAGATGATAAGCTTTATTTAGTTGAAGTTCATACACTCAACTTAATTGGAGATAAAATCAAAACAATTACAACTGAGATTGCCGAGATGACAAATCGGACAAAAAGCGCTGTTTCCCAAATGGTTGATAAACTTGTAAAAAAAGAGTTAGTCAAAAAATATAGAAATCCTGACCATCTTAGGGAATTGATCATTGAATTAACACCTAAAGGCAAAATAGTTTATGAATATCATAAGGAGTTAGATAAACGGCTATATGGAAGAAATTTAAAGAACCTTAAACAATTTTCAACCGAGGATTTCCAAAAATATATGATGATCTCAAAGATGATAAACAGTGGGCTTTATGAGGATCTTAATGGTGAAAAATAGAACATTACTTTATGAAGAAAAAATAAAAAATCTTGAGTTAGAAATTAAAGGTCAAAAAATAATACCGGAAAAATGTCCGACAAATAAGTTTATCTTTTCCCGACAGAAGACCCCTACCTCAAAGAATGAGAAGGGCAAAGCCCAATGGGTAGGTGGAAGCGATGGTTGTCCATAAAGTCTATAAATTTCGCATATATCCAAACAAAAAACAGACTGAACTAATCAACAAGACAATAGGTTGCTCTAAATTTATGTTTAATTTCTTTTTGGGTAAACAGAAGGACAAAGATACCTATTCGTATATCGTCGAAGAAATGATGCAAAACGGTCAACTTCAAGCTAACAACTGGAAAGATGGATGTTTGAATAGGTACGAAACAGTTAAAGCACTTCCAGAATTAAAAAAGCAATATTCTTTTTTGAAAGAAGTTGATAGCATTGCTTTACAAAAATCAGTGGAAAACTTAGCTGATTCGTATGACCGATATTATAAAAAGCAAAATAAATAACCGCGCTTTAAATCCAAAAAGAATCCTGTTCAGTCTTATACAACAAAGCATACAAAAGGAAACATCGCCATCGAAGACAATTATATTAAACTTCCGAAACTAGGACTTGTTCGCTTTGCGAAAGTCGTGAAATAGAAGGAAGGATTTTGAACGCAACGATTCGACGTAATCCATCGGGCAAATACTTCATCTCAATCGGAACAGAAGTTGAATTATGCGAATGGTCTAAAACTCAATCAGCAATTGGAATAGATGTCGATCTGAAAGATCTCGTCATTCTTTTAGATCGAACTACTTCCTCCAATCCAAAATTCTTCCGCACATTAGAAGCAAAATTAGCAAAAGCACAACAGATCGTGAGCAGAAGAACGGTTGGCTTGTGCGAACTGGTATAAAGCAAAAAGGCAAAAATCAAAGTAGCCGTATTCATGAGAAAATTACGCAAGAAATGATTAATTGCATAAAATTTCCACTGAGATTGTCAAAAACCACGACATTATCGGCATGGAAGAGTTGTCAGTATCTAATATGTTGAAAAATCATCACCTTGCGAAAGTCATTAGCGAAGTGTCATGGTCACAATTCAAAACCATGATTGAATACAAAGCAAAATGGTATGGAAAACAAATCGTGGCAGTAGCAAAAAACTTTCTTTCCTTCCAGTCAGCTATGCTCTAGCTGCGGCTTTCAAAATAAAGACGTTAACAATCTTGCTTTGTGTGAATGGGAGTGTCCTTCTTGCGGAACTCATCATAAAAACAGGGATATTAACGCAGGTATCAACCTTAAAAATGAGGCAATAAGACCTCTAACCGTCGGAGCGACGGGGATAGTCTACTAAGTAACTGAAGGATATGTAATAATGCGCGATCCAATTTTCATTACTTTGATTTTAATTATGTTCAGAAAACTGGTGCAAAAAATCACCGAGATGATTGTGGTACATACGAAATCGGTAGATTTGAACCGGAGTATGGAAAAGGAGAAGTTGATCGTGCTACTTTATATTTCTTATTACGTTATCCAGGGAAACTAAAAAGAAAATTTCGAAAGGGTGTTGATATTAATTTGTTGCAACAGTGGCATGAACAATTTCCTGTAACCGATTATGAGAGGCATCGAAACAATGCTATTTTGAAATTCAAGGGAATCGAAATCCCTTCATTGATTTTCCAGATCTGATAGGGAAAATTAGTTTAAATGATTTTTAAAAAATAACTCTGATATTAAAACCTAAGACTTGCGTTTTTTAACTTTTGCACGATGAAAATGAGTTTAATGCACAATTTCTGCAAACTTTTAGTATATACTGCTGACTGAATAAAGGAATGGGAAATGGATAAAGTTGAAATGTTTTTAGTTAAATATACCAAACAGGGGTATAGTATTATATAATCATAGTAAGAGGATTCACTAATGAAAGTAAATAAGAAAAATTCTCTTAAATATGTATTATAAGGGGTGATACGCAATGGGAAAGCAAGTGAGTGGAAAAAGTAAACATAGTCACGAACGGCATGGACATGAACACCACAACCACACTATGCATACAGAACATGATCATCACGAACATAAACACCACGACCACAGTATGCAAAAAGGGCATGATCATTACAATCACAGCAAACAAGGTGGACATGGTACCGGACACGACAAACATCACGGACACTCGATAGCAGATTTCAAAAAACGTTTTTGGATTTCTTTCGTTCTTACCATTCCTATTTCATACTTATCGATGATGATTCAAATGCTTTTTGGGTATGAAGTTAACTTCACTGGAGACACGTTTTTATTGTTCTTACTTTCAACTATTGTCTTTTTCTACGGAGGAAAACCATTTTTATTGGGAGCATGGAGTGAAATAAAAGATAAAAGACCGGGTATGATGCTTTTAATTTCTCTAGCTATTGTCACAGCCTATGTATATAGTACATTAACAGCATTTTTTATTGAAGGCAGTGACTTTTACTTTGAATTAGCTACATTGATTGTAATTATGCTCTTGGGCCATTGGATTGAAATGAAATCTATCATGGGTGCTTCTAAAGCATTAGTAGAATTAATTAAATTAATGCCAAAAGAAGCCCATAAAATTGATGCCTCAGGAAATATTGTCGATGTATCGGTTGAAGACTTAAAACCAGGTGATCGAATTCTTGTAAAATCAGGGGAGAAAATTCCACTTGATGGAATTATTTTTGAAGGACATTCAACAGTGGATGAATCCATGTTAACAGGAGAATCTGTTCCTGTAGAAAAAACAATGGGCATGGAGGCCATTGGTGGAGCAATTAATGGTGAAGGTGTATTAAAAATTAATGTAAGTAAAACAGGCAGTGACACATACCTTTCTCAAGTTATTCAATTAGTCAGTGATGCAGAGAAAACTAAGTCTAAAGCTCAAGGATTTGCAGATATTGCTGCAAAATGGCTATTTTATGTTGCCATCTTTGGAGGTATCATAACCCTTGCTTACTGGTGGACCACAGGTGATTTTGATTTTGCCTTAGAAAGAATGGTCACTGTTTTGATTATTGCTTGTCCCCATGCACTTGGTTTGGCTACTCCGTTGGTTACAGCAAGGTCTACTTCCATTGCGGCCACAAAAGGATTATTAATACGTAACCGGACTTCGTTTGAAAGTGCATTTAAAATCAACCGCATTGTATTTGACAAAACGGGTACTTTAACTGAAGGTAATTTCGGTGTCACAGATATTCATCCAACTGAAGGTGTTGGAGAAGAAGAATTATTAAAATTAGCATATTCCGTTGAAACACAATCAGAACACCCCATTGCAAAGGGGATTGTTAAGGAAGGCAAGAAGCGTAATTTAGAACTTTATGAAGTTACTGGTTATCAAAATCTAACAGGAAAAGGATTTATAGCTCAAGTAAATGGTTCTGAAATTGCTATTGTCAGCCCAGGTGTGTTAAGAGAAAATAAAATCTCCTTTGACGAAACTACTTATGAAAAACTTGCACAGCAAGGTAAAACCGTCATTTTCGTATTAAAGGATCATGCACTTCAAGGGATGATTGCCCTAGCAGATATCATTAGGGAGTCTTCTTATAAAGTCATAAAGGAACTAAACAAAATAGGGATTGAAACAGTTATGATGACTGGGGATAATAGTCGCGTAGCGAATTACGTGGGTGAAAAACTCGGAATGTCAAAAATCATAGCAGAGGTATTACCACATGAAAAGTCTAATAATGTGAAAGCATTGAAAGAAGGTGGCAAAAAGGTTGCGATGGTAGGTGATGGTGTTAACGATGCCCCTGCTTTAGCGGAAGCAGATTTAGGAATTGCCATTGGAGCAGGTACAGATGTTGCGATTGAAACGGCAGATGTTGTACTGGTAAACAGTAATCCAGAAGATATTTTAAGTACTTTAAAATTATCAAAGGCAAGCCATCGCAAAATGGTACAAAACTTAGGTTGGGCTGCAGGCTATAATATCGTTGCTATTCCTCTAGCAGCGGGTGTCTTGTTCAGTGTGGGTATTGTCATAACACCAGCAGTTGGTGCAGTGGTTATGTCATTAAGTACTATTATTTGTGCAATCAATGCACAATTGTTAAAGATTAATTAAGTGCTGGATGGTATTCTGCAGGTAATGAAACGATGCGAGATATTAAGCAGAATCTTTTCTGGGCGCTTGTTATAAGTTCATAAGTTATTATTCTAAATGGTCTCTATTAGAAATAGGGACCATTTAGATTCTTCAAAGTAATCATTCGATTTCAGGAAATATGCATACTTTCTTCATAACTAAATGAGAAACTAAAACGATGTAAAAGTAAAGTTAGGTGACTACTGTTGGATATTAATGAAAAAATTAAAAAACGCTATAATCGCATCTCCAGCATATATGGGGCTATGGATCGGATGATAAAAGCAGAATGGAGACAAAGTTTACTTTCAAATGTGTCGGGAAAAGTGCTTGAAGTTGGAATTGGTACAGGGTCCAATTTAAATTTTTATTCTAAGGACATTCATTCGTTAAAAGGTGTTGATTTTAGTAAAGGTATGTTGAGGCATGCTGAAGAAAAGATAGCAAAGGGGAACTTTCCATTTCCAATTGAAATAATGGAAGAAGATGTGCAAGCTTTACCGTTTGCTGACAATTCGTTTGATTCAGTTGTATCAACATGTGTATTTTGTTCGGTTCCGGATCCATTGGATGGTCTGAAAGAGTTAAGGAGAGTGTGTAAACCAACTGGACGTATATTTATGTTGGAACATATGAGAAGTGAAAATAAGTTGATGGGTATTATGATGGATATGCTTAACCCAGTGACGGTAAATCTTTGGGGAGCAAACATCAATCGAGAGACAATAAAAAATATTTCACACTCAGGATTGAAAGTTGAGGAAAACACATTATTAATGGGTTCTATTATGAGAGAGCTGGTGGTCAGACCAAATAAAGAATGATTGATTTATTTTATATTGAAGAACCAACAAGAATAGCCTGTTTTCCATAAGGGACAGGCTTTTCTTGTTTAAAATAAAGTGCAAAAATAAGTATCTGTAGATTTGGTATTATTACAAAATATGCACAACTTCTGCAAACGTATTTAGTATATTTAGAATATCGGTTTGGGATTTGTTGAATTTTGAAATGCAGTAATTACGCTGCAGAAAATATTTCTATCAATTGATGGGAATCCGGAAAGGGGCAGTAGAAAATAAATGAAAAAAT
>CALGSR010000065.1 GCA_937902115.1 uncultured Bacillus sp.
AAATGCTCAAAATACCTGATTGCACGTTAAAATTGGCCTTTAAATTTTAACAACAGACTTTACGAATACAGCCATTATTTACGAGGGGGAGTTTCATGACAATCGCTATCATACTCGTTGTTGTAATTTCCATTGGAGCATGCATTGGTACGGTGCTGGTAGGGGGCAAGGGCGATGAAAATTACCGCCGCGCCCATAAAGCCAATACATACCGTCTAACAGCCATCTATGCCGTCGCTTTTCTCGCATCCATTGCCGCTTTAGGATGGTATATCAGTACTTTATAGAGCGTTAATAATCAGAAAAAACAAAAATCGGTGCCAGGCCAAAATCGATGCCAGGCACCGGAAAAGGACAAAGGTCCTCACGAGGAGGACAAATTTGTGAATTTTTTGTTGGGCGCTCTGCTTGCGCGAGCTTGCCTTTACATTGTGCCGAATGCGGATATTGAAATTATTGAAGAGCATTTCCGTGGCAAAAAGGATGTTTCCGGTACCGCGGTACGAATCGCGGAGGCGCTTGGGCTCGACTGGGGGCAGCATGTGAATTCGATTCGCGTCGGCGGAAATGTCGGCAAACATGAGGTGTGTTTGGCCTGCCGAACCAAACGATTCGAATCGTGCATGCATCCATCGACCGCGGTGCCTTTGGCCAAGGGGCGATCTATGCAGCAAAGTGGATTATGAGCCGGGATACAGGAACTTATAATATGCAACAGGCGCTAAAGTCAATTAAATCCGAACCTTCCCATAAGGAAGAAAAGGAACTTGCCCTCGTTTAACTGGGACAAGGAACCCGGAACCTTGTCCCAAAATAGACCATCAGAATCACGATGGTCTATTTTTAATTGATAAGCTTACATATATTGGTATTTCAGCACTGATTTTACCGGAAATAGCTCACAGAGTAAGAATGGAGAAAAATATTTCTATGTCAAAATTACCGCATCTATTGTACTATGAAGGTGAGCATTACCGCTTAGATTGATAGCTAAAGGGTGAGTTTTTTGAAAATGTCCTTGCGCAGAAAACTAATTATCATGTCCCTTCTTTTTCTTGCGGTTCCGAGCCTCTTAATTGGAAACATTGGTTACCGCTCGGCTGTGAGCAGTTTGAATAGTCTTGGAGCTGAAGGCCTGCAAACCGATGTGCGAATGACCATTGCATTGATTGAGACGTTGGATAAACAAGTAAAAGCAGGAAGAATTTCATTGGCGGACGCACAAGAAGAAGTCAAAGAGACTATTTTAGGAAAAAAAGATGCGAATGGAAAACGCCCGATTAATTCGCGCCTAACCTTAGGAGAACACGGCTTTATTTTTATTATAAATTCCGCAGGCGTTGAAATTGCCCATCCGGACTTCGAAGGGCAGAATGTATGGAATATAAAGACTACTGACGGTGTTTACTCGACACAAGAAGTTGTCAAGGCAGCCAACAACGGCGGAGGGTTTGTCACCTATGAATGGCCCCTGCCCAATAACCCGGATGCTCATGTGGCAAAAATTACCTACACTGAAAAGGAACCGAACTGGAATTGGATTGTCTGTGCCGGAACTTATTTACCCGAATTTAACGCAGGAGCACAGCACGTCCTTTACATATTGTTAATTACCCTCGGAATTTCGCTGCTATTAGGTGTGGTGGTCATTTTCATCTTTGCAAAAAAAATGACGACACCAATTTTACAAGTTGCTGAGCAGGCCAAGTCGATTGCTCTTGGCGATTATACACAACAACCGATAAAAATAACAAGCAGAGATGAAATCGGAGAACTGGTGCAAAATTTTAACATCATGAAAGAAAATCAAAAAATGGCCGAAGCACAAGTCCGGCAAAGTGAAGCATTTCTTCAGTCCGTTACGACCCATATGGGGGAAGGGCTGATCGTCATTGATACAGAATGCCACTTAACATTTATGAATCGGGAAGCGGAACAAATGCTTGGCTGGTCAAAAGAAGAGTGTCGCGCGCAAAACTTACAGCGCTTGATTCAGCGCAAGGAAGATGGAACCCCTTTTCCTTCTGCAGAATGCCCGCCTATAAAAGGGGATGTATATCGAGGGGCGGAAGAGTGGTTCATGCGTAAAAACGGTTCCTTATTCCCGGTTTCTCTTGTCAAAAGTGCTTTGTATGAAAATGGGAAAGTGACAGGCTCGATCATTGTTTTCCGTGATATTTCAAAACAGAAAGAGGACCGCGAAAGAATTGAATATATGGCATTCCATGATGATGTAACGAAACTGCCCAATCTTCGTTACATAAAAGAAAAGCTGACAAAGGAAATGGAAGGCTGTAAACCATTTGCCCTTTTGGTCATCGACATTGATCGTTTTAAACATATCAATGAGGCCTTGGGACACTCCTTTGGCGATAGCCTTCTAAAATTGGTCGCTGATAGACTAAAAAGTTCTCTCCCATCCGATGTATTTGTCGGGCGTTTAACAGGGGATGAATTCGCCTGGTTTGCGTTCAGAAGATGAATGGGAGTCGGTATGCGAGCGGATTCAAAGACAGATTAATCAACCATTACAGGTGAGACATCTTCTCCTAAACGTGTCTGTAACGATTGGCAGTGCCTTGTATCCCAGCCATGGAAACGAGGGGGAAGAATATTTAAAATATGCCAACATCGCACTTATGGAAGCACAGCAGCAGCAGGTTCCGTTTCAAATGTATCGGCCATCCATGAGCGGCAAGGCCTTCGAACGGCTGATTTTGGAGAATCATTTGCATCATGCCTTGCAAAAGGATGAGCTCCGTCTGGTCTATCAGCCTCAGGTCGATAGTGTAACTGGTCAAATACAAGGGTTGGAGACTTTACTCCGCTGGCATCACCCAAGCTATGGGTCGATTTCTCCGGCTCAATTTATCCCGATTGCAGAAAGTACCGGGCTTATTATTCCAATCGGCGAATGGGTGCTTCGGACCGCGTGCCGGCAATTAAAAGAGTGGCACGATCAAGGGCTTGCACATCTTTGTATCGCCGTGAACCTGTCCTCGCGCCAATTTTATTCGCAGGATTTAATCGAAACGGTGAAAGGAATCCTGCTTGAAACCGGTTTGCCACCTGAGAGTTTGGAACTGGAGATTACCGAAAGCATGATGATGAATATGGAGCACGCCTCCAAAACCTTGCAAGACCTGAAAGATTTAGGCTGCAAAATTGCTATTGATGATTTTGGTACGGGGTATTCCTCTCTTAGTTACTTAAAGCATCTGGCGATTGATCGGCTAAAAATTGACCAATCCTTTATCAGGGATCTCACAGGTGATGAGCAAGATGATGCGATTGTCTCTACGATCATTTCGATGGCGCAGCATTTGCAGCTTGATATCATCGCAGAAGGGGTCGAAACGCCCGAGCAACGGAATATTTTGCGTAAAAAACAGTGTACCCATGTGCAGGGATATCTGTACAGCCCTCCTTTAACACCGGAAGACTTCCAGCGAAATTGGCAACAACTGCAGCAAAGAGCAAAAAGCTTCTCCGATGAAGCGAATATTTGAAAAAATAATGACACCCACCAAACTTTTGTGGGTGTCATTTGCTTTCCATCAAACCCGATGCCTGGCACCAAAAAAGGACATTTGACCTTATGAGGGGGATAAATGTCCTTTTTTTCTAGTTCAAAATAGCACATCATATGGGGATATAGAATCAATGTCCAATCAGAAGGAACATAAAGATATGTATTCTTGAGACTTTTATCATTAGCGTATTCCCTTGTCATATCTTCTTTGTTCCATTGATTTGAGTGGATAGTCTTATTGCCTATTAGGATAGAAGGGGTTTTTTAAAGTTTTTCTGAACAATGTGATATAAGTCATAGATCATTGTTAGAAAAATGAATAAAATAAACATGTACGATACGGTTGATATTGTACAAGCTATCAACAGGATACCCCCTTATCCTTTATCCCAAACTTTTGACTTTGAATCACTGCGAAAAAGAGATGGCCCCCGGCGATCTCTTTTTGCTATTTTCAGGAACAGTTAAACTATATTATTGATCCAATCTAGTAATTTCCTTTTTAAAAAAGAGCAAAGGTTTGCTTTTTGTCAATCGGTATGGCCTGTTATAGAACTAGCACGTAAAACCACGCGAGCTTGCCCCGCGGAGAAGTCAGATTATAAAGGGTTGAAAGCTGCTATTTCCCCGCAATCTTCAAACCAATTATTGGTGAAAACTTAGTTTAGGATATTTAATTAAGGCTCTTTTCTCAGACATTGTTGCTTTTAGTTAAAAAATATAAGTTGCTTGACCTTGTTTTTCAATGTGAAGCTAGATTTCTTTGAAGAGAAAGAGCTG
>CALGSR010000066.1 GCA_937902115.1 uncultured Bacillus sp.
AATAAAACTTACGTTGACGTTTTTTCTGCTTTGTTTAGTTTTCAAAGAACAATCAGCTGATTCATCACCAGCGCAATTCATAATATCATTTCAATTCGTTGAAGTCAACTGTTAAGAAACTTTTAAGTTATTTCGTTTCAGCGACAAATATTAATATACACCACTGATTAACCGAAGTCAACTTCTTTTTAATTTTTTTCTTCTACAAAATTCCTCCCACGCTTCCAAGCAAAAAGAAGAGAAAAAATCATAGTATCATCAAATCTAATGGAGATCAATACATTCGCAAATATATTACATATATATAAGAAAACGAACCCAATCTAATTGATCGGGTTCGTTTTCTTATATATATGGCTCTCCAATAAGGCTAGTAAAAACAGAGAATTAAATAAATGGTACATAGTACGGCTAGGGGTGGCTGTTTCTTTCTTTATACCGTCTTCCTCTATTACTTTGTCAAAAGAAGTGTACGTTAACGTGACTGGCGAACAATATGGTCGGCAAGTCGAATGGCCAAAGCTGTATTAGAAAGGACAGGTCCTGCTGCCGTCAGAGTAGGAAGGACACTGTTATCCGCTACATACAAACCTGGCACACCATGTATTTGTCCATTACGGTTAGTGGCTGATGTTTGGGGATTGCCCCCCATTCTGCATGTTCATGCTTCATGCATATCGGCTCCTGGTGGTCTGAGCACTAAGGTAGATTCATCTAGAGTTACACCCATAGCTTTTGCAGATTGCCTGATTCCCTGTTCAACCTGCTTGGCTGTTTGACGATCCTTATTACTTAAAAAGTACTGAACTTGTTGTAACGGTACACCGAATTCATCCTTCTGAGATTGATCAATATATACTCTGTTTTCAGCACGAGATTCAACTTTTCCAAAGGCTGCATAGACCAGGCCCTAGAATTTGAATTTGAATTTGGTAAGGTGATTCTTCTGTCTCAAACTTTAAGATAGACAGGTTGCCTAATTTATCAGAAAAATGACCGCGGCTGATCGTGCCAATGGCAATCATGGATACATGTCCAGTTAAATAACAACCAATGGCAGGTCCTTGAATCCCTGAATTTAGCAAGATACGCGGGGTCTCTAACGTACTTGCAGATACGATTACATTTTTCGCACTAATTCTGCGAGCCTTCTTGTCTGTAGAAAATACCTCAACACCAGCCGCTCTGCTATTATTCACAATCACACGGGAGACATAGGCATTTACCGCTAAATCAAACGGCCGGTCAAATTGGGCAGCTGCCAACGCATTAATCGAACTATACCAAGGATTCGAGTGAACTTCTCCCCGCCGGGAAGGTGTCATATCGAAAGCAAGCGGCATATCGTCAGACTCGAGAATACCCTCACCATGAAGCCGTTTTATCATCCTATTTTGCATGAAGGATCCTTTTGCGTAATCCCTTGTTACATGCAATAACATCTCTGCCATTCCATAGTATACATTCAACTCTCTACGATGAATCGGCCATTCCTTTAGTTCCGATTCAATCGGCCTTGGTGTCGCTGCATTCCAAAACAAGGACCTTCCCCCAAGAGCATATACCATTGTCGCCCCAGAAAATTGCGGCAGCCGTTTTCCTATTGCCTTTGAATTAGAAGGAACGAGTACATCTCTTGCTGTATTTACATTTTGCGTCGGAATATTGAGAGAATGGGAATGAAATAATTTGTCACCCTTTTCTAATATTGCTATTTTTTTAGCCCCTTGATGTTTCGAAAATTCACAGAGTCTTTGCAGAACAGCTCCCCCACCGGTCCGCTTCCTACAATAAGAACGTCATATTCCGTATTCACCATTTCATTGATTGTTTTTGTCGGGATCCAATTATTCCTATATTTCACTACCATGCTGTTCCCACCTTCACTTAGCTATCAATATCAGTTAAATTTCTGATTCATGTTCAGCCAATATGTCAGTGTTTTAAGATAAGAAAAAAGTCTGGTAGGTTATTTATCCATACCAGACTTTCGCAATTCTTTTTGTGCTTTAAGTACAGCAGCTAGCTATCGATTATCTTTTTTTAAAAATTCTATGCGTCTCTTGAGTTCTTTCCGAAAAAGACGTGATCTAATGAAAGCATTTTACTTCCAGCAATAGCAAGATAGGCAGCCATGGCAAACAATGCCAAATCTAACTCATAGCCTGCCATTTGACCATTACCTAAGAAACCTAATGCAAGCTTTACTTTAATCGTTGCACCTACCATCAATATTGCTAACAACAGAGAAATAATTCTGGTTCCAAGTCCAATGATTAAAGCAAATCCACCAACTAATTCAATAATTGCTACAACATAGGCAAAAAATCCCGGTAACCCTATACTTGCAAACCAACCTGCTTGATTCTCAATACCCCCTTGGAATTTAACAAAGCCATGAACAAAAAAGGTAATCCCCAATACTACACGTAAAACAAGTGCTCCCACTTCATTCTTTGAATACATTTTTTAATCCTCCGATATATTTTATAATTTTTGCTTGTGGATGATCCCATAATTGCTGTGATAAGATAGATTTTCATTTTAATTGAAGAATAATTAATTCGAGATACTTAAGAAAAAAATAGTTGCAGATGCTTAAACAGTTACAGCTGATACACTTTTTGCTGCAGCTGCCACTTTTTCTAAACCTTCAGCAATAATTGTTTCTGCTTGATCTGGTGCAGCAGCATGGCCTTCGATGATGACTTCCTCGATAATTTCCATTCCGAATACGCCGCCAAAAACATTTTTCATATAATTTGCAGCCATTTCCATCGATGCTGCCTCAGGCGTTGAATAAATGCCGCCGCGCGCACTTAGAATAATTGCCTTTTTATCAGTCATCAATTGAACCGCTTGACCATTTTCATCATATTTGAAAGCGAACCCTGCTTCATATACATAATCGACAAATGTTTGTAATTTTGCTGGAATTGTAAGGTTCCATAACGGGAAAGCAAAAACTACTATATCTGCTGCTGTTAAAGCATCTTTCGCTTTTTGTTTTGCCGCTAATAAACGTTGTTCTACATCTGTTAGTTCTTCGCCTGCTTGCAGTTTCGCAAAAGCATTAAATAAATCTTGGCCGAAATACGGTGTATCTTCTTCGAATACATCGTACGTAGTTACATTTACACCTTGTAGATTTCCGATAAATGTTTCGTACATTTTGCTTGATACAGCCTCAGCTGCTGGACGGTTATTTGCTTTAACTACTAATACATTCATTATTTTTTATTCTCCTTTTATATCTTGGATTGATTTATTTTTAATTGATTTATATCCAATTAATTTATCTCGGATTAAGAATAAAATAAAATACTAAATTAGTCAACCCTAATAAATAATTTATTTAGTGAAAATTAAATTGAATTCTTATTCACTATCTATAAAATCAAGCAAAGCCACTTGTGCAGACACATTCAGGGGAATGTGTTTCTTCGCAAATGTTCTGACACTACCTAGGAGTGAGGGTACTTTCGAGTACCTTCGAAGTCGGTAGTTTAAGAACCTCGGTATTTCAATGCCGAGAGGTTCAGAATAGAACGTCATTGTATTCATTACTCTTTGTCATTACTTTTTTTGCAAAAGGGCAAAGAGGAATGATTTTTTTATTTTCTTGTCGTGCATATTCTATTACTTTTTTTACAAGTTGCTTGCCTACACCTTGTCCTTTTAATACTTCAGAAACGTATGTGTGATCAATAATAATTTTATCTTCACCTGTTGGAACAAAGGTGATTTCAGCTAATGCATGTTCAGCATCTTCCCCTGCATAGAATTGATTAATTCCCTTTTTCACTGCTTTCATTAGACTTCTCTCCTTCATTTTATCCTTAATTTAATTATCTCGAATTAAAGATAAAATGTCAATATTTTTTCTTCGGAATATCTTAGAAGGATAATGTCTGTCTTAAAAATTTAATAAAAATTGGACCTCAAATGTAACGTTGGGGTCCAATTTTTATTGTAAACCAACAATCACTAGAGTTTCAGTTAGTTTACTTCTTTATAGATGTTGATTTCTGTACATTCGCGAAATTTCCTAAGCTCTTGCACATATTTCCAAACATTTTCATTTTTATTGTGTTCATCAATCGCTTGTACATCCACCCATTCTTCAATCGTTGTGAGGGTCGATGGATCATGAATATCTTCATGAAGCGTATACATGATACAACCTTTTTCCTTTCTCGATACCGATACAACTTCTCTAGCTATTTTTAGGTATTCCTCATGGTCTACTTTCGGTTTTAATTTGGCTTTGCATACAACTCTAATCACCATTTCCGCTCCTCGCTAACATTGTAAAGGATTATTCGAAAAACTAATATTGCTATTCTTATATAAGTATAACTATATTTGCAAACGGCTTCAATGTTTTATCAACTAGATTGGTAGTGGGCAAATATTCCATTTCCTGAATAAACATCCTTTATCCTTATTCTAGGAAAGCACCTTAAAAGTAGAATAATATCCAAGGTAATGATTTAACCCCGTCCTTATAACAGGGCGGGGTTAAATACAGTTGTTTTACTTATTGAATTTTTGTTTAGAACCATATCTAATTAAAATATATTGAATAATAAATCCAATGCTTAATCCTGGAATCAATGATATCATTGGAAGCCAAATTGGACCTAATGATATATCAAAAATTTTATTTGGCGAATACATAAGACCTACAGTGACAAAATATGCTCCAAAAGCAAACGGAATAAACGATAACCTAGGATTTTCTCCATCCGCAAATTTATAAGCATCATACATCGCATACATATATACACATGGATAAAACATCAGCCATTGATAATTCACCACTTCATAAGCCTTAGGTATTTCTCCTAAGAAACTATACATAATGGCTTGATTAAATGAGCTCATTATATTAATGGTGAATTCTAAAATAATAAAAATAATTCCTTTTAGTAGGTGCCCGTTTAAAAGTTGTCCAAAACCAGGGAAAGCAATACTCCAAAGGATAGCTTCTAGCTTCTTTGTTTTTTTAATCATAATATCAACCGTTAATTATTGGTGATATTTTGAATTTGATTTTGACTTTGCTTTAATTTATCTAATTTCTTTAATAGACCAACAAAACCTCTAATTGTAAATAAGGTGAAATTTACACTAGCAAAGGTATGAAGTGGTGACCATCTATTCCATTTAAATAGTCTGGAATTTTTTTCAAGGTACCATTGACCTAGACTCATTGGCACACTAAAGATCAAACTTTTTAAAAGTAGCTTTGCAATATTATCGTTATAAGTGATTTTGACCCAGACTACACTTAAAATCGGAAAGAATAACATATCATAAATAATATTTGTTTTAAAGATTTTTGGAAAAGGACGAACTGGATACTCGATTCTTTTAGTTCCAACAACATAAGCATCAATAAGGGTGGAAAGCACTCCTTTTGAGAAAAAAACAAGCAAATTTTCTCTCATCTTTGAACCTTTAAACAAAAATGGTAAGGAGGCTATGCACAATGCATTAAGTAGGTTTAACAATTTCTTCTCCATGGTGACAATCCTTTCAAAAGGAAATTTAGTATTCTTAAAATTCCCAAATCCAAGGAGTATTATCCATTGCTTTTCAAGATCTATTGATCTACAAGAAACTAAAATAATATCAGTTTTCCTGCAATGTTAAATAATAGTTCTTCACCATTTCACCCAAAACCCAGTTGGTTCTGGCACCCGATACGCCGGTGCTTGGACACTTTCCTTTATTCTCCGTTAACTCTTCTACAACTGTTTCCACCAAAGACTGATGGACATGCTGCGGAGATTCAAAATTCCATTCCTCTTTGCCTTTTGCATTCGTTAATACAACTGGATCGCTGCCAAAAGTGGAGAAGCTTATTTTACCTTCACTGCCAACGATCTCATTTACATCGACATCTTCAAAAGCTGAAAAACACCAATTCCCTATCCCGTGGATGCCTGATTCAAATAGATATGTACCTGTCACAATATCTTCTGCACGATAATAACCGACCTGGTTGGAGGCAAAGCCTTGCACAGATTGAATTGGTCCAAGTAAAAAATCCAATACATCTAGCGTATGGCTGGCTAAATCGAAAAACAGCCCTCCTCCTGCTAAATCAGGCTGCACCCGCCACGTTAATTTTTCGGGATCCATGACATCTTCAGCAGCCGCTTGATATTGAGTCGTGGATACGAAACGAATCTCACCAATCGCATTATTTTCCAATAGCTCTTTTACTTTTAGAAATCGCGGCAGCGCTCTGCGGTAGTAGGCTACATACAAAGGTACCCCCGCTGTCTCACAGGCAGCAATCATTTCCTGGCATTCGGCGTAATTCAATGCCATCGGCTTTTCGACATAAATCGGTTTTCCAGCCTTCGCTGCCTTAATGGCATATTCTTTATGCGCTCCAGGAGGTGTTGCAATATAAACGGCATCAACATCCGGGTCATGAATCAGTGCATCGGCATCGTTGTACCATTTCGGAACATGGTGCCGTTCTGCATAGTCTCTCGCTAATTCCCCTGTCCGACGCATAACCGCAACTAACTCTGAATTCTTCACTTTTTGGAAGGCCGGCCCGCTTTTTACTTCTGTTACATCGCCGCACCCAATGATGCCCCAACGAACTTTACTAAATTTCATGCTGTTATTCTCCTTTTCTATTTTCTTTAACATCTGAAACACTCTTGAACTGAGCTGATTTATGATTGCACTTCCTTAATGTGTTCCCGTAACATCCAATGTTCTATGTGTTACATTCTTTTTCTCGAAGGTAGATTGGTTAATCTTTTCTTGTAATTTTTCATAATATAGCTCTGCATCAATTGGCAATTCCACTGGCTCATTTAACCAAGAGGATAAATAAGCAGCATTTGAAATTTCTAATGCCTTTACTCCCTCTTCACCGGGTGCAAGGAGAGAGGATCCTGTTGCGATCGACTCAATCCAATTTTGAATAATCATGGAATGATTTGCATTTTCACTTTTAACAGGAATATCGATTTTCTCGAATTCCGGTTCTCCGAAACCGCCTGTATAGGTTGCGTTAAATTCCCGTTCAGATTGTGTTAAGCGGTAAAAGGTCAGTTCTTCATTTTCCAAAACCATTTTCCCTAAATCACCAACGATTTCAAAGCGATTCGTTCCTGGCGCTTCACCTGTTGATGTAATAAATACCCCAGTTGCTCCATTTTCATACTCCACATAGGCCGTTACGTCATCTTCTACTTCTATATCATGATATTTTCCAAAATGACTAAAGGCACGAACTTGCTTTGGCACAAGCCCAGTCGTCCACTGCCACAAATCTAATTGGTGCAGGGCCTGATTTAATAAAACACCTCCGCCTTCCCCCTTCCAAGTCGCTCTCCATTTACTTGAATCATAATAACTTTGCGGCCGGTAAGCCTCCGTTACAATCCAATTTGTTCGTTTTATATTCCCTAATTCACCCGCTTGAATCAGGGCTCGTATTTTTTGATAAAGAGGATTCGCCCGTTGATTATACATAATACTAAAGACTTTCCTGCTTATC
>CALGSR010000067.1 GCA_937902115.1 uncultured Bacillus sp.
GAGACAGAGCCTTATCTTTGCTTAGCAGACTTCTTAAAATCAGTTGACAGTGGAGAAATGGATTATGTAGCCTTTTTTGCTGTAACTGCCGGAAAAGGAATTCGTCAAATTGCCAATAAGCTTAAGGATGAAGGCCGCTTCTTAGAAAATCATGCTTTACAAGCGTTGGCTCTGGAAACAGCAGAAGGTTTAGCTGAATTAATCCATCGCCAAATCAGAGATCGCTGGGGCTTCCCTGACCCAGTCAATTTCACGATGAGGGATCGATTTGCTGCTAAATACCAAGGACAGCGTTTTTCATTCGGCTACCCAGCTTGTCCTAATTTAGAAGACCAAGAGAAATTGTTTAAACTAATCAAGCCAGAGGAAATCAGCATTCAATTAACAGAAGGTTTCATGATGGAGCCTGAGGCAAGTGTCACAGCAATGGTCTTTGCCCATCCTGAAGCTAGATATTTTAATGTATTAAGATAGCCTTGTATATCAATATTACAAGGAATAGAAAAAGCAGCCTATTAGTAATAAAGGCTGCTTTTTTATTCTGTTGAGAACACATTCCGCGAAAAACCTGCTTTGTGCAGTAACCCTTCTATTTCTTTAACAGCTTCTTCAAGATTATCAGCGTCAATCGAATTAAACTTATTTTTGTATTCATGCTGCTTATATTGATACCTAGGATCATAATAGTACTCAAGAAGAATCCCAATGACTGGTTCATACTGTTTTTGACGGGCAAATTCCATCATAGTTTCATGGAGCACGTTATTTTTAAAGCGTTTTTTTAATAATTGAAGTTTCTCCGAAATCCTTTCATGAAACCATTTCTGTTCGAAATTCCGTTCAACATATTCTTGATAAATTCGTTCCGTCCTCGTTTTGAGTGAGGCTTTTAAATAGATATTAGTTCCTTCTATTTTTTTCTGATAAAGTTCATCTGGCTGACCCACTTTTCCTATTCGCTGACTTTCAGCCTCTACAAGGAAATAAGATGAATCCTGTATTTGTCTTAAGCCTTCAAATAATAGGCTATCAAATGTTTTTTGATTATGTCCGTCTTTGGAAAAACCGATGGATCCAAATAGAGAGCCTCGATGGCCAGCCATTTTCTCCAAATCGATAACCGGATAGTCCTTTTGCTCAAGCCTCTTTAAAATATCCGTTTTGCCTGTACCTGTCATACCATGCAGAACAATGGCTCGATTTGGTATTAATAAAGGGATTTGTTCAAGTATATAATTGCGATACGCTCGATAACCACCAGACAATCGAATCGCTTCCAGACCGGCAAATTCAAGAAAAGAAGCAACAGCACCGCTTCTCATTCCTCCTCTCCAGCAGTATATGACCGGTTGTTTTTCTCTCTCCTGCCATTCTTTAATCGCTCCCAATATGGCCGGTAATTTAGGCGAAACAATTTCCATTGCCCTCCATTTTGCTGCTGTACTTCCCTTTTGTCTATACAGCGTTCCAACTTCAGCTCTTTCTTCATTCGTAAATAATGCAATATTAACGGCTCCAGGTATATGGCTTTCTTCATATTCACCCGGTGACCTTACATCGATGGGGACTGCATTTTTTATTTGAAATAATTGTTTAGCTGTTACTTCTTTCAACATTAAAACCTCCAATTTGAAACACTACGTGCAAAAGGGATATTAGTGACGTCTAATATCCCTCATAAAGAGTAATGGATTAAATGAACTGCTTGCCAGTAAGATTAACAAGCGATTTACAAAACCTTGTCCAATTATCAGGAAACTTATGAAATCCCTCGCTTTTATATACTTTCGCCTTTGTTTCTAAACGAGTTGACCAATTTATTCCCTCCAGAATAATCCCTTCCTGTTCATAACTTGAGTTCCAATCCCAAATTTTCAAGCGATATAGTTCCTGTTTAAAATCATCGATATTTCCAGCTATTATTTTATCATAACTTTGTTCTAACGGATCAGAAACTTTATTTCCAGTTTTAACAGGTTCTATATTCCACTCAAAACAAGTAAAAATATTTCTTATAAAGTCAACATCAACCTTCATCCAAGGTCCTCTGCAGGCCCCTGCATTGACAGTTAATGAAATAAATTCTTTATCTGGAAGCAAGGAAACCACATCATTTTTGTATGAAAAAAGGTCACTCTTTCTGCTAATCACTGATTTTATATGTGACGGTTGTACAGGCTTCTCTCTTTCCTGCATAAATTCTGCATTTTGATTTATTTCTGTGCATATTGAAGGGATGCTGGCAGGACCATGTTTGTCAATTAAGTTGAGAATAACTTCATACATATTCATCGATACATTCCCCCGGATATTTTATTAAATAGCCAGTTTTGTCTATAGGTTATATTGTTATTATACAGAAGATTGTTTTCAATATCTGTAACAATTGGCACTATGTAAAAGAAAGGAAAAATTCTTTGTCCAAATATTGTCTTTCCTTAATCTGATACCATTATTAACTTTTTCCAGAATCATCTATACATAAAATGAACAAGAAACAGCCAAAATACATTTGAAACCCTTTCCCCGTAGGGTCTCAATCGTTTCGTGTATCCTACTAATACAAGAGGTGATTATATGAGTTACAAAGATCATTTAGATCCGCAATCTGAGCGTTTTCATTACACGAATACAAGAAGGAAACGTACAAAAAATCAGGTGAATGGAGAAACACAGGTCACTCAAAATACGATCATTTTGAGAAGTAACGCTAAAGCACATCGTTGGTAAGGATACAAAATTGAAACGTAAGGAACTGAACTTATGGTTCAGTTCCTTTAATCTTTTGGATTCATAAAAATTAATTGATTGTTATTGCTGCGGTCAATCCGGCAGTCTTTGCTTTTTCGACTAGTTCTTCAGCATTGATACGTTCTTTAAATGCCCCTATTTGCACTTTATAAAGAATATCTTCCTGTTTAATAAAAGTTTGGAATCCTTTCTCCTTTGCTTGAAGAGCCGTTTTCTCTGCATTAGATTCATCCTCGAATGCCCCGATTTGTACGATAAAAAGACCGGATTGTAATGGAGGTTCAGGTTGCGATGGAATTTGCTTACTCCTTAACTGGAAGGCAGCGGCGATTCCTGAAGCATGGCCTCTTGCCAGTTGCTCGATAACGTCTGGATCTTTCAGCATTGCAGCATCGGCAACGTTGTCAATAAAACCATTCTCCGTCAATATAGCATCCATTTGACTTTCTCTCAGCACGTGAAAATCCGCTTGTTTCATGCCGCGATCAGCAAATTCTATCTGAGATATAGTATGTTGATGGACGAACTCCTGAAAAGTTTTCGTTTGGCGAGGAACACCTGGATAAACAAAGCTTTCAAATCCACTGCCGCCTCCAGAATTAATATGGACTGAAACATAATAATCCGCACCCCAGTTGTTAGAGGCATTTGTTCTGCTATCTAAACCAACCGTTTGATCCTCTGTCCTGCTCATTAACACAGATACATCCTCATAGTCCGACAAAAGGATATCGCGTATTCTTGAAGATATCTGTAAAGTGATATTTTTTTCTTGAATACCATTTGCTACTGCCCCTGGATCGATACCGCCGTGCCCTGGATCGATAAATATTTTTACCATAAATAGAATCACCTCATTCTTTGTATATGCAATTTACCCATCTTTTGACTATATAAAGTTCATGAAGCAAATGGAAAAAGGTACAGTTTTCGGCTGTACCTTTCATTCTATCTCCTATTTTGCTAATTATCCGATCAAAGTTTGTTTTTGTGAACGGCACGCTTTAAATTCCTTTTGTCTGCTTAACCAATTAACTGTATGTGCAATAACCTGGTTAAAATGCGTGGAATTTGAAAAAGTATGGTTAGCATCCTGAATTTCATATGTCTCGCATTCACCTGAAACCCTTTCCGTAAATACTTTTTCATAGTCTTTTATATAGCTTACCGGTATGTCTTCATCTCCCGTACCATGAATTAATAACACATCTCCAGAAAATTTTGCAGCAGACTGTAATGGTTCATATCTTGATAAGGCATTAAAGAATGGCTTTGTCAAACCATAGCCCAAATAATCAATACTTGGGATATTCTTTAACGAACGAACTTTTTCTTTTCCAACAATTCTGCTGATATCATCGTAAGGATGCGCTACAGCCGACCATAGAATTAGTTGCTTTATTTGCTGTTTATTTGCTGCTGTTAACGCTGCTGTTGCTCCACCTAGACTGTGCCCAAGCAATGTAATCTCCTTCGGGTCAACCTGTTCTAAATTAACTCCAAAATCAATAACCGTGCGAGTCTGATCGATTAATTCATGTAATCCTGTTTTTCCATAGTCACCGCTGCTTTCTCCGCACCCGCTATAATCAAATCGTAACACGATCATTTGCTCTTTCGTTAAGGCGTTTGCTGTTTTTACAAACAGCCTGTCAACTCCAACTTTGCTGCCGACAAACCCGTGGCATATAATTAAAAGCGGATATTTACTTCCAAGCTGCATATTTCTTGGATAATCAATTGTAGCGGCTAATTGATGTTCTTTCCATCTGATCAAAATTTGTTCTTTCATTTTCCATACTTCCCTTCGTTATTTATAGCTTCATCGTATTTATCAAATTCATCCTGTAGTTCTTGTAATGGCAATTCAAATAATTGATAATTGTCTTTTTTATAAATCCCAAAGGATAAGAGTTTTTCTATAAGTATCTCTTTTAATTGTTCTTTAGATTGAGGCAATGGAATTATTTCTCCCTTTTCGAATATATCATATAAGTTTACTTGGTTTAATAGGTAAAAAGAAGCCCTTTTAAGGCTTGCTCATTGTTGCATCTTCAAAAGGGGCATAAAAACGTCCCTTCGGCGCAATCATATCAGAGTCTGAATTTCGAATTTCTCCCTTAACATTGTATTCACCTTCAGGAAAAAAATCAAATAAACCACTCTTTTTATGTAATCTAACAAAATAATCATGAAGCTCGCAAATTAAATGACGGTATTCATCTGTATCTAATATATCACCAAATTCATCCAGTTCAAAATTCTCTTTTATTGCTTCTTGAAATTCAAAATGACTAGATGTAGCAATCTCTAAATCAACATCACAGCATTCTAAACAAAGAAGGATGTCTTCTTCCTTCAATTCTTCATATGAATGTATCACTAATTCTTTCAGAATGTCAATAATTACGACTTCATTTATTAACTGTTTTGTTGTATTTAGCATACTCTCTCCTCCAAAACTATATTATTTATTTTACGGGGGAGAATTCTGCATTTCAAGTAAAAATATTTTATCTTCTTTTTACATCACCCGTATCGTTAGACAAAATGAACTTAATATAGATACATTATAACAAACGACGACATAGAAGGATCGGGAAATGTCTAATTCTGCGCTTTCCCGAGAAATAATTTAATAAGAAAAATATTCACCGATCTTTTCCGGCAAGAAAACACAATTCTATCTTTAATATCTTAAAAAACACTTCCTCCTGCAACAGTATTTATTACTCCTCGATTGTTTTTTTGTGTTTTTTATTATAAAAATGAACGACAAAGGTTGCTGCAAATGCCATTAAAATGATAATAAAGAATAGAGTATGATCAAGTTCAAAACCAAATACACTAGCGAACATTTTCGCTGCGATAAGAGCAATAAGGACATATGCCGTATTTTCCAACTCAGGTATTTTATCAATTAATGTGACAAACAGCTTGGCCACAGTCCGCATCATGAGGATTCCCAGCATACCTCCTAACAATAAAATCCATACTTTTTCTGAAATTGCAAGTGCGGCTAAAATACTGTCAACAGAAAAGGCTAAATCAAGTATTTCCACGGAAATGACAGTAGCCCAAAAGACTCCAAACGTCCGAACTAGCCAACCGTCTTTTTTTACAATTTGTGCTTCTGCCTTTTGATCATCTTTCTTAAAATGCTTGTAAACAAGATACGCTAAATATAGCGAGCCAATCACTTTAATCCACCAAAATTTGATTAATAAAACACCAATCCCAATAAATAGAAAGCGAAAAAAATAAGCACCGATTAACCCATATGTCAACGCCTTCTTCTGCTGTTCCTTTGGCAGAGGTTTGACCATAATGGCTAATACAAGTGCATTATCTGCTGATAACAAGCCTTCCATTATAACAAGCGTACCAATAAATCCCCAAGAAACTGGATCTGTTAACACTTCAACCCACATTTGCCAGTCAAAGAAAGAAGCATAGGTTGCAAAAATTTGTTCTAAAATATCCATTTTTTCCTCCTAAACATGCAACAAGCAGATTCATTACCTATGTGTTTAAATGAAAAAACATGCTGTATTCTGATTACATCTTAAAGTAATCGATTCTTCCGCAACTCATTTTATTCCTCTCCTTCTATTATTTCAAATAATAACCCACCCAATTCTATTCTAAAAACAAAGGAGGACAGCTTATGCCGCTGCCCTCCTCCCTCCATTATTTATAACTTGATTATTCTCTAATTTGGCCTTCTCCGTGAATCGTATATTTACTGGAAGTAAGTGCCTTTAGACCCATTGGTCCTCGTGCATGAAGTTTTTGCGTACTAATTCCTATTTCAGCACCAAAGCCGAATTCAAAACCATCTGTAAATCTTGTTGAAGCATTATGATACACTGCAGCGGCATCCACATACGTTATAAAAGCATCAGCATTCTGCTTGTTTTCTGTAATAATTGCTTCAGAATGTTTCGTACCGTGCTGATTGATATGGGCAATCGCTTCAGATGTGTTGCTTATCACCTTAACACTGACTGTTAAAGCTAAATACTCCGTATACCAGTCTTCCTCATTCGCCAATTGTGCATCAGGGAATAATTGACAAACTTTTTCGTCCCCAATAATTTTCACTTCTTTTGCTTGCAATGCTTCGAGTAGCTTTACCCCGTTTTGTTTGAACCAGTTTTCATGAATTAATATTGTTTCAATGGCATTGCAGACAGATGGACGTTGTGTTTTCCCATTAATAGCAACGCGAATCGCCATCTCCGGTTGGGCTGTCTCATCAATAAAAATATGACAATTTCCTGCCCCTGTTTCTAAAACTGGCACAGTGGATTCCTTCACAACGGTATCAATTAAATTTTTACCACCGCGCGGAATTAATACATCCAAATATTCATTTAAATGGAATAACTCTTTTGCTGTTGCCCTGCTCGTATCATCAAGCAGGTGTACTGCATCCTTCGGAATGGATGTCTTTTCCAACGCACGATGAATAGAAGATACTAACACTGTATTTGAATGATAAGCAGAAGAACTTCCTCTTAAAATAACAGCATTCCCCGTTTTTAATGCAAGAGTTGCAGCATCTATCGTTACATTTGGACGAGCTTCATAAATCATCCCAATGACACCTAAAGGCACACGTTTACTCTCAATCTGTAACCCATTTTCTTTTTGGATCGTTTCTAATGTTTCTCCGATCGGATCATTTAATTGAATCAATTGTCCAATAGCCTCTGACATAGCAGCAATTCTTCTTTCATTTAACATGATCCGATCAAGAACGGAATCAGATAAACCCTTTTCTTTCCCGACAATAAGATCCTTTTTATTTTCTGTTAAAATCTCTTCCTGATCGAGCAACAACTGTTCAGCAATACTAGCCAATGCTTTATTTTTTTCCTCTGTCGTTTTTCCTATTAATTCATAACTGGCTTTTTTGGCTAATTTCCCTTTTGTTTGTACTTCACTCATTTTAATTCCCCCTATTTTTTGCTTTGACCCAGTTATCTCGATGAATGACTTCAATCGCCGCAACAACCATCTCTTTGCGTACCTCATCCGTACGTTTTCCCATCACTTTTCGTAATTCCTGGGCTGAATAATACACTTCCCCTTTCCCTATTAACCCTTTTTCCCCAAATACCTCCACTACATCTCCTTTTTCAAAGGAACCGGTAATTTCATAAATTCCAGCGGGCAGCAAACTGCTTCCTTTTGAAGTAAGCGCTAATTCTGCCCCGTGGTCAATATATATCTGACCAGCCACTTGAGAATGCAGGGCAATCCATTGCTTTGGATTATTTACGGTTGATAAAGAATCATTTCCAATATATGTTCCATCACCATTGCCAAGAAGAATATCGAGCAATTTTTGCCTTCCTTGTCCATGTCCAATAAAGACTTTTACCCCAAGGGAAAGCGCAGTTTTTGCAGCTTCCAGCTTTGATTTCATTCCGCCTGTACCAACCTTTGAACCAGAACCTTCTGCCGCTTTCATCATTTCATCCGTGATTTCTTCGATTCGATCCCATTTTTTTGCGTCAGAATTAACCACCGGGTTTGAATCATATAAGCCGTTTATATCCGTTAAAATGATAAGCTTATCGGCATGGACAAGACCACTGACAAGTGCGGAAAGCATATCATTATCACCGAACGTTAATTCTTTAACAGAAACTGTATCATTTTCATTAATGATCGGTAATATTCCGCGATCCAGCAGCTCTGATATAGTAGCAAAAGCATTGCGATACCGTTCTTTCTTTGAAAAATCATTTCTCGTTAATAATATTTGTGCTGGAATAATACTAAATCTGCTGAATTGTTCCATGTAATTCTGAATCAGAATACTTTGTCCCACTGCTGCTGCGGCTTGCCTTGCTTTTATTGTAACAGGTCTTGACGGATAACCCAAGGAGGCAAAACCAGCTGCTACTGCTCCGGATGAGACGAGTAACACTTCATGCCCCTCACTCCTTAAAGCAGCAACGGCTTCCACATGATCATTAAATTTAACTTGATCAATCTCACCCTTTGAATTTGTTAACGAACTACTGCCAATTTTCACGACAATTCTCTTTTTTTCCATATTTCAGCACTCCAACATGTATTTTGTATGATGTATTAATAACATCAATTAATTTATCTTTTATAAGGCACTGTTCAATCTTTTTGTTAATCAATGGAGCGCCTTATGCATTCGGATGTTTCTTGTATCTAAAAAAAGCCCTTTTCATCCTTATATCAAAGGACGAAAAGGGCTCCTAAGCACATTTTCCGTGGTACCACCTTCATTGAATGCAGTTGCTGCATTCCACTCGGCATGATAACGCTGTTAAAAGCGCCTATGTTTTACATAGGACT
>CALGSR010000068.1 GCA_937902115.1 uncultured Bacillus sp.
CTTTTGGTGGAATTGAGAACCCTTTTCCCCATGCCCTGTTTTGGGACAAGGAACCTGGTCCCGTGTCCCAGCCGAGTCCCGTGTCCCAGTTCTAAATATGGGATGAGCTTGAATATACTGGATATAAATTGTTTGTCATGGGGGCGATTGGGATAGAGGTGATCGGAAAGAGTGTGATTCGCCAAGAAGCAGAGGACAAGGTGACGGGCAGGGCAAAGTACACGAACGACTACCAAGCGGTTCCGATGCTTTTTGCAAAAGTGGTGACGAGTCCATATGCCCACGCGAGGATTGTACATATCGATACAACGGAAGCAAGGAAAGCAGCGGGAGTGCGCGCGATTGTAACGGGAGAAGGGCTGCCGCTGATAGGAGAAGCGATCCGTGACAGGCCCCCATTAGCCTTTGAAAAAGTCCGTTATCATGGAGAGGCGGTTGCTCTGGTCGTTGCGGATACCTTCATCCAAGCAAAATCAGCCGCTGATAAAATCAAGGTGCAATATCAGATGCTCCCCGTTGTTCAATCACCAACCCATGCTTTCCAAAAAGACGCGCCATTAGTACATGAGCAATTAGGACAATACGAAAAGGAAAAGGATTCTTACCCTGTACCTGGCACCAATATTGCGACCCATATTAAAATTCGTAAAGGTAATATGGAAAAAGGCTGGGCGGAAAGTGCCGTAACGGTTGAGGAGGAATTTTCCTTTTCTCCATCAGACCATGCCGCGATGGAAACAAGATGTTCGATAGCCGAGATTTTATCGGATGGCACCATCAAAATCATGACATCTTCTCAGGCTCCTTTCATGGTCAAGCGTTTAATCGCGGATTATTTTGAGGAAGAGATGGGGAAAATCGTCGTCGAAACGCCGCTCGTTGGCGGGGCGTATGGCGGAAAGGCCTCGACACAACTGGAAATACTCGCTTACTTAGGGTCGAAGGCGGCAGGCGGGCGGGCTGTAAAACTAGTGAACCAAAGGGAAGAAGATCTGATTATGTCTCCGTGTCATATCGGTTTAGATGCGAAAATAAAAATCGGAGCCGATCAAAATGGCATGATCAAGGCGATGGAGATTACCTATTTATGGGATGGCGGTGCTTATTCCGATAAAGCGATTGATTTAACGAGATCAGGTGCGGTTGACTGTACGGGCCCTTACAACATTGAAAACATTTTCTGTGATTCCTATTGCATGTATACCAATCACCCCTATGCGGCTCCATTTCGTGGTTTTAGCCATTCGGAGCTCTCTTTTGCGATTGAAAGAACGCTGGACCAATTGGCGCAAAAGCTGCAAATCGATCCGCTGGAGTTACGTTACAAGAACGCCATCAAACCGGGAAATACAACTCCAACAAGGGTGCCGCTAAATCATAGTAATGTCGGAAACTTACAAAAATGTATTACCAGATTAAGAGAATTAATCGGCTGGGATGAGGGGCAAATCAAAGAGGTCAACGACAGACTCGTAAGGGTAAAAGGCATTTGCTGCAGCTGGAAAACATCGACCATCGATCCCAACGCTCCATCTGGGGTAATTTTAACGTTTAATCGCGATGGAAGCATTAATTTAATGTCCGGTGTCGTGGAAATTGGTACAGGGACGAAAACCGTTCTGGCCCAGATCTTGGCGGAAAGGTTGAAGATGGATGTCAATCAAATTCATGTCAGGATGACCGTCGATACGCAAACGACACCGGAACATTGGAAGACCGTCGCGAGCAGAGGCATTTATATGGCGGGCAATGCTGTTCTCGAGGCAGCAGATGATGTGATCCGGCAATTGAAGGAGATTGCCGCTGCTGTGTTAAGAGCCCCGCTTGAAGATTTAGAAGTGGCCCATAGCCGTGTCTTTCTGAAGGACAATCCAGCAGTCGGTCTGCCTTTTAAAGAGATTGCCTATGGTTATCAATATCCAAACGGCAACTCGATTGGCGGGCAAATCATTGGCAAAGGGAATTTTATTTTACGGCATCTGACCCCGCTTGACCCTGAGACAGGAGCAGGAAGACCCGGCCCGGAATGGACCGTGGCTGCTTACGGGGTGGAGGTAGAATTTGATCGCCGTGATTATACCTATCGCCTACGAAAAGCAGCAACCGTTGTCGATATCGGGACCGTCCTCAATCGAAAAGCAGCATTAGGTCAGGTCATGGGCGCCATGAGTATGGGCTTGGCCTTTGCCGGCAGGGAAACGTTTTGTTTCGACAAATTTGAGCGCGTATTGAATTCACAGCTGCGCACGTATCGGCCGCTGCGTTATGAGGAGAACCCCGAATATCTGGTTGATTTTGTCTATACCCCTGATCTGCAAGCCGCCTATGGCGCGCGCGGAGTAGGAGAACATGGACTTCTCGGCATGCCTGGGGCGCTGGGGAATGCCCTTTCAGTCGCGGCCGGTGTTTCGCTTCATCATCTTCCATTAACCCCGGAGCTCATTTGGAGAACTAAGGAAGGGGAGAAGTAATGCCGCATTTTGAGTTTGATTATTATCAGCCGAAAACATTACAGGAAGCGGTGGAGCTTTTTCAATCAGAAAACCAAAAAGGGAAACAGCCAATGTTTATCTCGGGAGGCACGGAGCTGATTACCCTGGGCCGAATCAACCTCGCATACACTGAAGCAGTGATTGATTTGAAAAATATCGCGGAAACGAGCGAGCTGGTTTTTGAGCGTGATTACTTGCTTTTAGGAAGTGCTTTAAGCTTAACGGCCATCGAAGAAGCGAATCATTTTCCTTTGCTTACGGCAACGGCAAGTGAAGTGGCCGACCATAGTGCAAGGGGGAAAATTACCCTTGGCGGCAATATTTGTGCGCAAATTTTTTACCGTGAGGCGGTTTTGCCGTTTTTGTTAAGTGACAGCGAAGTGATTATTGCCGGACCAGAAGGTATGAAAGTGAAAGAAATCAATAAAATTTTTAATAAAACATTGCAATTGAAAAAAGGTGAAGTTCTTGTTGCTTTGGCGACCCATAAACGGTTTATTGACGCTCCATTCATCAGTATAAAGCGGCGCCAGCAATGGGATACGGGGTATCCGCTTATTACGATCGCCGCTTTAAAAGTAGATGGGGAAATTCGTGTCGCCATTAGCGGCCTCTGTCCTTTTCCATTTCGGGCAAAGAACATGGAGGCAGTATTAAATAATCGGCAATGGCCGCGTGAAGAGCGGATCCAACGTGCATTGGAGGAACTTCCGCAGCCGATTCTTCATGATGTGGAGGGTTCTGCAAACTATCGTTTGTTTGTGTTGCGGAACTTACTTGAGGACGTTTTGCAGTCTCTGGAGGACCGGTAATTTTTTT
>CALGSR010000069.1 GCA_937902115.1 uncultured Bacillus sp.
GAGCAGCATCTCCGTATCTGATAAAGGCGCCAAATAAAACGCCCCATCACGCGTATAAAGCGTCTCCCCAGTCTCTCGATCACGGACACGGAAATACTGTCTTTCCTTCGTAAATGCCATATCCAACTGCCGATCCGTTGTTGCCAATGCTCCTTGAGACATTACAGCCTGAGCCTGTCCAAGCTTCGCACCTGTCCCCGAACGAATTCCATTTGGCGTCAGCCGTCCAATCTCCTCCGCGGCATTACGCTGATTATTGATCTGCTGTACCATCAGGTCGGTGAACTTTGTATCTCTTTTTTTATAGCCCATCGTTTCCGTATTGGCAATATTATTCCCAATTACATCAATTTGCTTCTGAATCTGCCCCAGCGTATTTGACGCCGTAATCATGATCCGATTCAAACCCGGCACCCTCTTTTCTTTTTTTGGAGCAGGAAAATGCCCTTTATCCTTCTCAATAAAACAAGTCCTGCCGCTATTCCCCATTTAAACTTTTTCAAAACGTCACAGTAGTTACAACTTTCCGACCTCATTTACCGTTTTCTGTAAACTGTTATCATATGCCTGAAGGACCTTTTGGTTTGCTTCAAATGTACGGTACGCTGTCATCATTTCAGTCATTGTCTGTGCCGTATCAACATTTGATTGCTCAATAAAGCCCTGTTGCAGCTTAAATGCTCCGCCGGCCTCCAAGTAAGCATCTGGCAGTTCATTCTCGGCACGGAACAGCCCGTCGCCCTCTTTAACAAGCGTCATCGGATTATCCGAATAGGCAACACCAAGCTGATACACCTCATTCACGCCTACACCTTTGATATTCCCGGTCTCATCGAGCGTAAATTCCTCATTGGTTAGCTGAATCCGCTCACCTTGCCTGTCCAGTACATACAATCCGCTCGCCGTCGTGTGTAGCGCGTTTGTCCCGCTCCATTTTCAATGGTAAAAAAAACAGATCCTCGGCTTCCTGTTTCCGGGTTCACTGGCAAATTGATGTCCAACAAGGCAACATTCGTGTTCAATTCCGTTTCTTGGATATTGCCCTGAAGAAACTTTGGCATCGTTTCCTGTAAATATACTCCCGTGTTCAGCGAGCCGATTGTTGTTCGCAGCGGCAGGTTGAACTCTCCTGCCTTCTGCTGTTCAAACCGCTTCAGCAGCATTTCCGGGAATGCCCTTATAGAAGCCTGGTCCGCTTTATATCCCGGCGTGTTCGCATTCGCTAAATTATTCGCCAGCATTTCCGTCCTCCGCTGCTGCGACAACATTCCATAGGACGCCGTATAATAACCTCTAAGCATAAACCCACCTCATTTCCCTTTATATTAGAAGAACTATCCCCTTTAACCGGGGTTTATATTTACCTTATTAAATTTAGAAATTCAAATATATACACACCTTCCTTTATTATAGGAAAAAAAACCGAAAATATATAGAGAGTTTTTAAGAAAGATGCCGATTATTGTAGAAATTATGCATCCCATTTATACCAATAATGTATGAGATTCCCATCTAGGCCGCCTTATTCCAAAGCGGGACGATGTACCCGGTCCCTTGTCCCACTGAACCTGGACCTTGTCTCTCCCCAAAATGCGACAACGAACCTGGTCCCTTGTCCCAGCCTATGCAAAAAAGCCCGCCGCAGGAGATTTTTCTCACTGCAACAGGCTTTGGCTGTTAAATGAATTTTCTTTTTGGCAGTTTGTCGATGTTATCGAGCATCATGCCGGTTCCAACAGCAACGCAATCCATTGGACTTTCAGCTACCAGAACAGGTACTTTTAGTTCCTCAGCAAGAAGCTGGTCGATGCCGTGAAGCAGGGCGCCGCCTCCTGTTAATATTACCCCGCGGTCAATAATGTCCGCTGAAAGTTCTGGTGGAGTCCGTTCCAGCACGCTTTTGGCCGCCTGAACGATCACTTCGACAGACTCGCGCAGACAGGTTTCGATTTCCGTTGAATTCACGGTAATCGTACGTGGCAGACCTGATACCATGTCACGGCCTCTGATGTCCATTTCTTCTACTCTCGAGCCAGGGAAACAAGTTCCAATATTCACCTTAATATTTTCCGCTGTCCGCTCCCCAATTAGAAGCTTGTATTGCTTTTTAACATAATTAAGAATTTCACTATCGAATTTATCACCGGCCATTTTGATCGATGAGGAGGTAACAATATCGCCCATGGAAAGCACGGCTACATCCGTTGTACCGCCCCCGATATCAACGACCATATTCCCGCTTGGCATGAAAATATCCATCCCCGCTCCAATCGCGTCTTCCTCAAGATAAACCTTCTTGCCGCCGCTCTTTTCAGCTGCTTCTTTAATCGCCTTCTGCTCAACGCTCGTAATATTTGTCGGGCAGCAAATTAGGATGCGCGGTTTAGAAAGGAAGCCCTTCACATTCAATTTGTTAATAAAATGCTTCAGCATCGCTTCCGTTACGTCAAAATCAGCGATGACACCATCTGTTAGCGGGCGGATCGCCACAATATTCCCCGGTGTCCGTCCGACCATGCGCCGGGCTTCTTCACCTACAGCCAGCACCCGGTTTGTGTTTTTATCAATCGCCACCACGGATGGTTCATTCAATACAATTCCGCGGCCCTTAACATGAATTAATACGTTAGCCGTTCCTAAGTCAATCCCAATATCCCTTGCAAACATTGCTCGTTTGTCCTCCTTATCCTATCGGTCGGATGTCTTTATTTTTACCGTCCATGGACGTAAATTTAATAAGCCCTCAGTGTTGATGTTGTTTTCCGACGTAGCTATCCTGTTCTAAACCAATTCCTCTTGTTGTAAAAAATAAAGCAATGTTTGGTCATACAGGATCCATTCTAATTGTTTATTCTACCACATTTAGACGTATACAAGTACCGTTTGTCGTCAAATTTAGGGCTTTTTTGTAAAAAAAAGTCGATAAATCATCAACCACTTCATAATTGTTGGAATCATTAGTCCAATAAAATCGTATGATTTTTCAATCAAAGGCCTAAATGATATGTCATTTAACAAGGTGTATTATCTTTTCTGGGGATCTATGTTAAAGCTTAAAGGCATTGGGTCTTCCTTATGGTATTCCGGCAAATGGCCAGGTTTATTTTTTCCTTCATTCATTATGTAACGGGATACGGCAAGCCGTATTTCCCGTAAGCGGTCCGCATGACAGCTTATGTAAAAAACCGGTTATTTTACCGGCTCTTCTTCGTATTCTTCCTTCTTGTATTTCTGTTTGGTTGCCTCGCCGCCACGAAGGTGACGAATGGATTTATGATAATCTAGAATTTCTTTCACTTCAGTGGCTAATTCAGGGTTAATCTCAGGAAGTCTTTCTGTCAAGTCTTTGTGGACTGTACTTTTGGATACGCCAAACTCTTTCGCTATGACACGAACTGTTTTCCTCGTCTCCACGATATACTTTCCAATCTTGATAGTTCTCTCTTTGATGTAATCGTGCACAACGCTCGCCCTCCCCAAATTGGATGTGAGACGTGTGAAATGAGACTCGCTTTTGGCTAGGAAACTATTTTGTCTCCGCAAATGCTTTCTTGCGGCAGAAAGCCTGGGCTTTCTAAACTTACAGGATCTGGACAAATTCATAACTGGGATGTCGCTTTAATTCAAACGATTCCTCACCTCATACATTCTCTTTATATAGGTTTGTAATCAGTCTATTAGCTTGGGTGGGAGTTTATGCACAATTTCCACAATAGGGACAAGGAAACAGCAAAAAAATGGTGTCAAACACTTAGTTTGTGTTTGACACCATGTATAAGAATAGCGTTGGTTAGGCATCCTTGTTTTGCATTTTTTCTTCTTTTACATCATTTTCAGATGGTGTATCTTTTTCATCTTTATCATTTGTTTTGTCAGATGGTGTTTCTGTTTCATCTTCTTTCTTGTCATCAGCCTTATCGGACTTGTCAGAAGATGTTGGCTTGTCTTCTTTGTCAGAAGGAGTTTCTTCTTTTTTCTCAGAAGTTCCCTCATCTGCCTTGCCCTTACTGTCATCAGCAGGCTTGTCAGCTGCCGGTTCTTCCCCGTTTTCAGCTTCTTCTTCTGTCATCTCATGATTACCAGTTGCGTTTTCTTCATTCACCGGCGCCTCATCCGTTGTTTCCTCTAATGCACTGATTGGCTTGTCGAAGAAGTCTTCAGGGTTAAGCGGCATGCCGTCCTTGCGGATTTCGAAGTGAACGTGTACGCCCGCTTCTTCATTTATCATGCTTTTACCTGAAGTGGCGATGATACGTCCTTGTTCGACGTCTTCACCAACACTCACTTGGAAGTCTTTCACAGCTTGATAGCGTGTCACGATTCCATTTTCGTGTTCAATCTCAATGACATTTCCTAAAAGCGCATCTTCTTCAACCTTTGTGACGGTCCCGGTAAGTGCTGCTGCTACATCAAAGCCTTCGCTTTTCTTTACGGTAATATCAACACCTGTGTTTGGATGATATTGGTTTTCGTAAACGACAAGAGCTGCTTCCTGTTCTTTTTCTGACGCTTGATCATTATAAAATTTCTTTTGGATCACAGCTGCTCCGCGATCTTTTGCT
>CALGSR010000070.1 GCA_937902115.1 uncultured Bacillus sp.
TGATTCATGACGTTCTGTTCCGATAACAGCCAGTCCGCCAACTTCTTTTACCCCTTCACCAAGCTTAATATCGGTACCACGGCCGGCCATGTTTGTTGCAATCGTGACAGCGCCTTTTTGCCCGGCAAAGGCAATAATTTCTGCCTCTTTCCCATGATTTTTCGCATTCAATACATTGTGGCGGATGCCTTTTCTTGTTAAATAATTTGAGATGATTTCAGATGTTTCAATCGCTACCGTACCAACAAGCACCGGCTGGCCTTTTGTATAACGCTCAGCGATATCCTCGACAACCGCATTGAATTTTCCATTCATTGTCGTATAAATCAAATCCGCTCTGTCATCACGGGCAATCGGTTTATTCGTTGGAATAACGACAACATTCATATTATAAATATTACGGAATTCTTCCTCTTCTGTTTTCGCTGTCCCTGTCATACCAGCAAGCTTCTCATACATCCGGAAATAGTTTTGGAAGGTAATCGTTGCGAGTGTCATGCTTTCATTTTGAATCTCTAAGCCTTCCTTCGCTTCAATCGCCTGGTGCAGTCCCTCGCTGTAGCGCCGGCCAAACATCAGCCGGCCGGTAAACTCATCCACAATAATGACTTGACCGTCTTTAACCACATAGTCCCGGTCCCGTTTCATCAGGGCGTGCGCCCGCAAGCCCTGGTTAACGTGGTGGACAATCTCCATATGGTCGCCTTCAAAAAGCTGGTCAATGTTTAGGCTCCGTTCAACGCGCTGCATCCCCTCATCCGTCAGAGTAACGACGTTGGCCTTTTCATCTACGTTGTAATCCACTTCTTTTTTTAGCCGCGGAATAATCTTGGCGATCGTAAAATAAAGATCCGTCGGTTTGTCCGCTTCGCCGGAAATAATCAGCGGCGTACGGGCTTCATCGATCAAGATCGAATCAACTTCGTCGACGATGACGTAGTTTAAATCCCGCTGCACCAACTGCTACAGCTGATTAGCCATGTTGTCCCGCAAATAATCAAAGCCAAACTCATTGTTGGTGCCGTAAGTAATATCCGCGGCATAAGCCTCCTGGCGCTGCCGGTAGTTTAAGCCGTGCACAATCAACCCTACGGATAAACCCAGAAACTCGTAGAGTTTGCCCATCCATTCGCTATCGCGCCGGGCCAGATAATCATTCACCGTGATCACATGCACGCCCTGACCGGTCAAAGCGTTCAAGTATACCGGCAGGGTGGCCACCAGGGTTTTCCCTTCACCGGTCTTCATTTCCGCAATCCGGCCTTGGTGGAGCACTATTCCGCCCATCAGCTGGACATCAAAGTGCCGCATTCCCAGCACCCGGCGCGAAGCCTCCCGCGCTACCGCAAAAGCTTCCGGCAGCAAATCGTCCAATTCTTCCCCTTTAGCCAAGCGCTCCCTAAACTCCCCGGTCTTAGCCTTAAGCATGGCGTCACTGAGCTGCTGGAGCTTTGGTTCAAACTGATTGATTTGCGCAACCGTTTTGCTCATACGTTTAATATCGCGGGCGTTATCATCAAGCAAATTTTTTATAAACTTAAGCAAAAGACTCACCTTTCCATTCCATAAGAAGACGAGGAACCGTCTCGGTTCCTCATCCTGACACTGTTCCTCTTAAATTTTAGCATCAAAGTGAAGCTTTTGGCAATAAGGCGCTGTTTAGCCAAGGCCGGGTACAACCCGGCATCGCTTATTCGAAGTAGGGATCAATCAACCCATAATTTCCATCCTTCCGACGGTAAACCACGTTAACATCTTCCGTGTCCGCATTCGTAAAAACGAAGAAACTGTGTCCGAGCAGATTCATCTGCATCACTGCTTCGTCTACGGCCATCGGTTTAACCGTAAACCGCTTGGTACGGACAATCCGGGGTCCTTCTTCCGCTTCTGCTGCCGGACTTGTCA